>NZ_JACJRY010000024.1:0-100633 GCF_014697485.1 Anabaena sp. FACHB-83
TTTTTTGAAGATGTGCTGCAACTATTTTTTCTCGAAGATCGACAGAGTATGACTTCATTTAGAGGTATTTATATTTTAATTTATTGTACCTCATAACAGACGCAAGTGCTGTATTTATTTAGTCGCTAGTTTAATTTGTGCGATCGCCACTAGCAACTTTAGATCACAGCAAAACCCAACATGATCATAAAATCAAGCTGGGTTTTACAAAATTTAACTAACCTAACTATTTGGCGGTGTTGGTTCCGGTGGTGTTTCCGCCGGGGGAGCAAGCACCGCATCAGGCGCAATTTCTTCGACAGGGATGGGTTCTTTATTTTCGTCCTCTGGATGTGCTTGCGCGGCTTCCACCAACTCCGGGGATGGGGGATGGGGTGGAATGACTTCGGGAACCGCCTCCGTTACAGGTACTTCTTCAGGCGCAGTTTCGGGGATGGGTGTAGTTTTGTCAACAATCTCCACAGCAGGTTTCTCTGCTGGTACATTTTTACTGACTGGTGGTTGGACTTTGTTTTTTACACCGCCAAAGGTGCTACTCAAACTTTGTTGTAATTTGCCCAGGCGTTCTGGAAGAGATACCTTTGTCACCTGTGCTTGCAGAGAAGTTTTTACGGCTTCCGAACTGGGTACAGGCGTTTGTTGTAATTGTGGTGTGACTTGGCGACGCAGTGATAAAGTTTGCCAACCAAACCAGAGCAAAAGAGCCACACTCGCCACATGGCCTAGTAATAATCCGCCGCTAATATGGGGGGCAAACACCCATAATACTAAAGCGTAAAACAGCCCAATGCCACTCCAAATAAAATCATTCTTGCGATGGATTTCGGGAAAAAAGAACGCCGATACGTAGAGTAATAAACTACCAATACCGACCACCAAAGCTAGGACGTATGCCAGCATTTTTGGTTACTCCTTAACTATTTGTTATCAGGTATTAGGGACTGGATACGGGAAAATTTATCTTAATTTAAGGAAAAATTATTCTGAATTTAATCCTTTATCCCATCTGCCTAATGCCTAAACTAGATACTCCAATTTTGCAAATTTTGCAGCACAATTGTTGAATTAGATACAATTTAAAACTTGTTATATGTGATGTTAGTTCTGAGCTTTTAGCAATCACGGTAACTCTTAATGTCTTCTTTAGGGGATAAGAGAAACTCTCGGATTACCCTAAAAGATGAAAGAATCTGCAAGAGTTAGCCAAACTAGTTATGACACTACAAAGTTTTGGTGTGATTGGATTAGCCGTTATGGGCGAGAATATCGCTCTCAACGTGGAACGTAATGGTTTTCCAATTGCAGTATACAACCGCTCCCGCGAGAAAACCGATGCTTTCATGGCTGAACGTGCGCCAGGAAGGAACGTTAAAGCGGCCTTTACCTTAGAAGAATTCGTTGCAGCACTAGAACGTCCTCGCAAAATTCTAGTGATGGTGCAAGCTGGTAAACCCGTGGATGCGGTGATTCAACAGCTAAAACCTTTGCTGTCCGAAGGCGATATCATCATTGATGGTGGCAACTCTTGGTTTGAAGATACCCAAAGACGTACCGAAGAATTAGAACCCCTGGGTCTACGGTTTCTCGGTATGGGTGTGAGTGGTGGTGAAGAAGGCGCATTAAACGGCCCTTCTTTGATGCCTGGTGGTACCCAAAGTTCCTATGAGTATCTCTCACCAATTTTCAACAAAATTGCTGCCCAAGTTGATGACGGCCCTTGTGTGACCTACGTCGGCCCTGGTGGTTCCGGTCACTATGTGAAGATGGTACACAACGGCATTGAGTATGGTGACATGCAGCTAATTGCTGAAGCCTACGACTTGCTGAAGAATGCTGGTGGACTTGACCACAATCAACTTCACGAAGTGTTTGCTGAATGGAACACCACCGACGAACTCAATTCATTTTTGATTGAGATTACAGCTAATATCTTCCCTTACATTGACCCAGACACCAGTCTACCTTTAGTAGATTTGATTGTAGACGCAGCAGGTCAAAAGGGTACTGGTCGTTGGACTGTACAAACTGCGTTGGAATTAGGCGTTTCTATTCCTACCATTACAGCAGCTGTAAATGCTCGGATTATCTCTTCAATTAAAGATGAACGGATAGCCGCATCCAAACAACTCACAGGCCCCAGTGGCAAATATAGCGGTACTACCAAAGAGTTTATTAACAAAGTCCGGGATGCGTTATATTGCTCCAAGATTTGTTCTTACGCTCAAGGGATGGCGCTGCTATCTACTGCTTCCAAAACATATAACTGGAATTTGGATTTGGGCGAATTAGCTCGGATTTGGAAAGGTGGCTGTATTATTCGCGCTGGCTTTTTGAATAAAATTAAAAAGGCATTTACCGAAAATCCTGCATTGCCTAACTTGCTCTTAGCTCCTGAGTTTAAGCAAACAATTCTAGACAGACAAGCAGCTTGGCGGGAAGTTATCATTACTGCTGCTCAACTGGGTATTCCTGTCCCAGCTTTTAGTGCATCTTTAGATTATTTTGACAGCTATCGCCGCGATCGCTTGCCCCAAAACCTCACTCAAGCACAACGCGACTACTTCGGCGCACATACCTATCTGCGTCTCGACAAACCCGGTTCTTTCCACACAGAATGGGTTCCCATCGAAGAAGCTAAAAAGTAAACTTTCACTTTTGAGTATGTTGTGAAAGTTTAAATTGCTGTCTGTGGCAAATTAGAAAGTGACTCTGAAATTTCAGAGTCACTTTCTTTTGGTGTCTATAGGAATACGGTTTGATTCTTGAATCAAATAAATTCAGAAATCAAACCGGATTCCTATATTTACTCATAATGTGTCCACATCCGAATTATTTTGACTACTTGCTCAGATTCAATGATTTCATATACTAATCTATGCTGTATATTTATCCTGCGAGAATAAGCACCTATTAAGTCGCCAACTAACTTTTCATAAGGTGGAGGATTTTGCCAAGGGTTTTGTTCAAGGATGGCGAGTAATTCCTCAGCTTTTTCTTTCAAGTTACTAGCGGCTAATTTTTTTGCATCTTTTTGTGCTTGCTTTGTGTAAACTAAACGCCAACTCACCAATTCAATTCCTCATTGCATTCTTGAATAGGAGTTGCTAGTCCTTCTTTGATAGATTCTCGCATTCCAGGAACAGATAACAAGTAGAGAGTTTCTTGAATTGCAGACCAATCCTGTTCTGACAGCAGAATAGCATTACCGCGATCGCCTTGAATAATTACAGGTTTACCTTGTTCTGCAACTTGGTCGATTAGCTGTTGCAACTGTTTTTGAGCTTCGTTGACAGGAAGCGAAGACATGATGATGTTTTTTTTGAAAATCACTTTATTTTATTTTATCTACAAACAGCGATCGCCTACCGCAAAACCATCACACAACTAGATCACCGACTTATTGAATAAATCAACGAACAATCAAGGGTTTTGGCGAGGGTATAGGGGTGTACTGATTCAAAATCCTTACATCTCAAATCCTTTCACCCTTTCACTTAATCTCTACAGATAATCTTTGTGCGTAAGTCCTGAAAGATAGTAGACAATGCCTTGTAGTCAATGCAACACTCGACGAATCTTTCCATTCCATACACCTTAACCCACAATCCTTTGTTAGTTAAGATTCCCACACATGCAGAAAATAAAACATCTGTCAATACTTAACATTTGATTTTTTAGGATATCAGTAGTCATGATTTTGCCAAGGTTGATGCCTTACACCTTTGTACATTTTTGTAAACTATTTTTAACAAAATGTTTAAAACTTTATGTAATAAAAAAATTAAATAAATAAGTTAAGAACTTTCAAAGAATAACTTATGCAATTTATTGATATATTGTGAGACAAGTTACAAATTACGTTGTGTGCAATTTTGTCTTTCGCTGACTACTCGACTAAATCAGCATCCCGCAAAGTCTCTTCTGGTTTGTTTTCTACAAATTGGAAACACAGCAGGAGTGCGGGTGCGGAAATGTAAGCGAGAACGCGCATTTCCATAATTAAACGGATGTAAACGAGAATAACCTCTTACTTTCTGCAAATTAGAGAGTTTTTACTGAGGCTACAAAGGTTTAGCGAGTCAAGAAGAATAGATAAAAGAAATTTTTTCATCCAACGAGGGCGCAAGCGCCAGGATATGCACTCCTGAGCATGAACAGCACTGGTGAGAAACCAAGTGTTAATTAAAGAAGCACTGCTACCCTTTGGCGAAGACGACCTCTAACAACAAATTGTGCCTAACTTTCTCCTCTAGTGATGGGGGTGAAAAAATGGTGAGAGGAAGTTGCACAAAACGTGATTTGATAAGTAAAAAGAGTGACATCTTGGAAGGATAGATATGTCTTACGCTCAAACGAAGACTCAGTCAAAAGCTGGGTATAAAGCCGGGGTTCAAGATTACAGACTAACTTATTACACACCTGATTACACACCTAAAGATACGGATCTTCTGGCGGCGTTCCGTGTTACACCCCAGCCTGGAGTTCCCTTTGAAGAAGCAGCTGCGGCTGTAGCGGCTGAGTCTTCTACTGGTACTTGGACAACCGTATGGACAGACTTATTAACCGATCTAGATCGTTACAAAGGTCGTTGCTACGATATCGAACCAGTTCCTGGCGAAGACAACCAGTTTATTGCCTACATTGCCTATCCTCTGGATCTCTTTGAAGAAGGCTCCATCACCAACGTTTTAACCTCAATTGTAGGTAACGTATTTGGTTTTAAAGCTTTGCGGGCATTGCGTTTAGAAGACCTTCGCTTTCCTGTTGCTTACATTAAAACCTTCCAAGGGCCTCCTCACGGTATCCAAGTTGAGCGTGACAAATTAAACAAATACGGTCGTCCTTTGTTGGGTTGTACAATTAAGCCCAAACTAGGTTTGTCTGCTAAGAACTACGGACGCGCTGTATACGAGTGTTTGCGCGGTGGTTTGGACTTCACCAAAGACGACGAAAACATCAACTCTGCACCATTCCAAAGATGGCGCGATCGCTTCTTGTTCGTGTCTGATGCTATCAGCAAAGCACAAGCAGAAACCGGCGAAATCAAAGGTCACTACCTCAACGTGACTGCTCCTACCTGTGAAGAAATGCTGAAGCGGGCTGAATACGCTAAAGAACTCAATCAGCCCATCATCATGCACGACTACCTAACAGCAGGTTTCACCGCTAACACCACCTTGGCTCGTTGGTGTCGTGACAACGGCGTTCTCCTGCACATCCACCGCGCGATGCACGCAGTAATCGACCGTCAAAAGAACCACGGTATCCACTTCCGTGTATTAGCTAAAGCCCTACGTTTATCTGGTGGTGACCACATTCACACCGGTACAGTTGTAGGTAAATTGGAAGGTGAACGTGGTATTACAATGGGCTTCGTTGACCTGTTGCGGGAAAACTACGTCGAACAAGACAAGTCTCGCGGTATCTACTTTACCCAAGATTGGGCTTCTCTACCTGGTGTATTGGCAGTTGCTTCCGGTGGTATCCACGTATGGCACATGCCCGCACTAGTTGAAATCTTTGGTGATGACTCCGTACTACAATTCGGTGGTGGTACACTTGGACACCCTTGGGGTAATGCTCCTGGTGCTACTGCTAACCGTGTAGCGTTAGAAGCAGTAGTCCAAGCTCGTAACGAAGGCCGCAACTTGGCTCGTGAAGGTAACGATATCATCCGTGAAGCCGCTAAGTGGTCTCCTGAATTGGCTGCGGCTTGCGAACTGTGGAAAGAAATCAAGTTCGAGTTTGAGGCAGTTGATACCGTCTGATCATCAAGTAAAAGGTAAAAAGTTAAAAGGTAAAAGAAATCTTTTTACTTATTACTTTTTACTTTTAACTTAAATTTGGGCTGGGTCAAGCATGAATCTCAAGCAAATTGCGAAAGATACAGCCAGAACGCTCCAAAGCTACCTGACTTATCAGGCGCTAAGGACTGTACTGGCACAGCTAGGCGAAACGAATCCACCATTGGCAATTTGGTTACATAACTTTTCCGCAGGAAAAGTCCAGGATGGAGAAGCTTACATTAAACAACTTTTCCAAGAAAAGCCAGATTTAGCTTTGCGGATAATGACAGTCAGAGAACACATTGCCGAAGAAGTTGTTGAGTTCTTACCAGAAATGGTTCGGACTGGTATTCAGCAAGCTAATACAGAACAACGCCGCCAGCACTTAGAACGCATCACGCAGCTGAGTTTATCTAACCCCAGTCCTGAATCAGAACAACAGAGTTTTTCCGATCCTGACTGGGATAACTTAGCCAGTTAGGAAATTTCCAAGCCGTCACAAAATAGCAAACAGTTATCACCAGTTATGCAAACCCTACCAAAAGAGCGCCGCTACGAAACCCTTTCTTATCTTCCCCCCCTCAGCGATGCTCAAATTGAAAAACAAGTTCAGTACATTCTGAGCCAAGGCTACATTCCAGCAATTGAATTTAACGAAGTTTCTGAACCCACAGAGTTCTACTGGACACTGTGGAAGCTGCCTTTGTTCGGTGCTAAAACCACCCGCGAAGTATTAGGCGAAGTTCAAGCTTGCCGTTCTCAATATCCTACTCACTACATCCGTGTTGTAGGTTTCGACAACATCAAGCAGTGCCAAGTCCTCAGCTTCATTGTTCACAAACCCAACAGATATTGAAAAAGTTACAGGTAAAGGATAAAAGTCCTGATACCTGAGTTGATGAAATTTAAAAAAGAGAGGTAAAATAACAACCTCTCTTTTTTTTGGCTAATACATCACATTCAACTATGCTGTTTGTTGTGTACAATTTCTCTAAAAAGATAAAAGCGGCACAACTGACAGCAGTAATAGCAAAAAATACTGAAAAATATTTGGCACTAGTACAGGTCGGCTTAAATAAACAGACTATTTGGAATTCCTAAAAGGCTTGTGGTATGGTTATTATTTATTTTTACTTTTGCCTTTTTGTACTAGGGCGATTACTCAAATTAACTCTAAAGAACATATACTAGCTTCCAAAAATAAGTTTTTGCTGAAATAGTTCGGTTGTCTGAGAGATAAAATGTCAGAATGCTAGGGTAAGGGCCAACTTATTTTCTCAAGTTTGAGGAAAGTGCTATGACTACTACATTGATAGAGGCTAGTTCTATCGAGTCAGTGTTAGGTAAAGAAGCAGAAGACCTGCTGAACTACAAAGCCAAAGTTTCTCAAGATTTATTGCATTTACCAGGGCCAGACTTTGTAGATCGAGTTTGGTTAAATAGCGATCGCAATCCTCAAGTGTTGCGGAATCTGCAACAACTTTATTCTACAGGTCGTTTGGCAAATACTGGTTATCTTTCAATTTTACCTGTTGACCAAGGCATTGAACACTCGGCTGGAGCATCTTTCGCGCCAAACCCGATATACTTTGACCCAGAAAATATCGTCAAATTAGCAATAGCCGGTGGTTGTAATGCTGTTGCCACAACTTTAGGAGTATTAGGCATTGTCTCACGCAAATATGCCCACAAAATTCCGTTTATTGTCAAAATTAACCATAACGAACTCTTAACCTTTCCCAACCAATTTGATCAAGTCTTATTTGCTAGTGTCGAACAAGCTTGGAATTTAGGTGCAGTTGCTATAGGCGCAACAATTTACTTTGGTTCCGAACAATCAACTAGACAAATTCAAGAAATTAGTCGTGCATTTGAACGCGCCCATGAATTGGGTATGGTGACTATTCTTTGGTGCTATTTGCGGAATAATGCTTTCAAACAAGATAAAGATTATCATCTGGCGGCTGACTTAACTGGACAAGCAAATCATTTGGGTGTAACCATTGAAGCCGATATTATCAAACAGAAATTACCTGAATATAACAATGGTTATGGTGCAGTTGCTAAAGCTACAGGTGAAAGTTACGGCAAAACAAATGAGCGAATTTATACAGACTTAACCACTGATCATCCCATAGATTTAACTCGTTATCAAGTGTTAAATTGCTATGCTGGCAGAGCAGGCTTAATTAATTCTGGTGGCGCGTCTGGTAAAAATGATTTTGCGGAAGCAGTACGCACTGCTGTGATTAATAAACGGGCTGGTGGTACTGGCTTAATTTCTGGACGTAAAGCTTTTCAGCGTCCATTTGAAGAAGGTGTGAAACTCTTTCACGCCATTCAAGATGTTTATTTATCACCAGATGTAACTATTGCCTAAATTTAACCAATAAGATTCTTAATTAAGGAAGGTGAATATTTATCACCTTCCTTTTTATATACAGATAATTAGCCTAGAGGAAGACGTTAATCGCAATTAGTATTTTTAGCATTTAGGCATTTGTTTCAGACATAGGAGAATTTTTCCATGCTAAACATTCCAAGCCTTCTTCGTCAGTTAATTAGCAAAATAGCAGTATTTATCCTCGCTGCTTTGGTGATTTTGATTAGCTTACCGAGTAATTCTGTGTTGGCTGATGGCTATTATTCTGCAAAAAATCATAAAGTAGAAACAGCACCGCCTTATTACACTGCTAAAGACCGCAGAATAGGCAGAAATGAACCTAGTAAACCTTATTACGCTACTAAAGAACGTCAACATTCACAAGCTACCAGAAATTATGAAGATTCCCTCAGAACTGGTAAGCGGGAAAATGAAGTGCGACTGAGAGATTTAGAGACAAAAAATCGTTAAATTAAATCAAACAATAGAGATGTGAATTGTCATACCATTTCACTTTAAAAATGATACAGACATGAAAGCAGCGCCTCGACTTCTCCTGACGGAGACGCTGCGCGAACGCTCGGTACAAGTCTCTCGGCGACCGGAATCTGAGTTGCAGAGGAAGTGATTTGTATCAGTAATTTCGTGAATTGGTATCACATCTCTATTTGAAAAATTTAATTATTTTTAAATAAACTCTTTCGGTGTATCAAAAATAGCTAAATTTACTGATTGATGATATCTCTAGGTGGATATTGCCAGTATCCTTAGATAATATCATAAATGTGTTTCTAGACAATTTGGTTTTTCAGAAATCAAATATGATTCCTATACTATTTCTTAATCAAAACGTAATTTATCGGTTGTTAAAGAGAGGTTGTATACAAACTTTCTACAGGGTTTATTGAGTGTAGTTTCTTATAGAATTAGTATTATCTATCCCTTCCTCTAAAGCCTAGAAACGCAAAGTATGTTGAGAGCCAATGCTGCTCGCTGCATCTACCCAGTTATGAATCTGAAATTTCCTGAGTAGACAAGAAATAATTTTTGGTAGCGAGATTTCTGCTATGAATAAATATTGTCGTGACCAAGCTAGAGATGAACTTTGGTTGATGATGGGAGCAGGAGCAGCAGCTGGAATTGCTGGTGGAACTTTTATGATTGGTGTAGTTACGTTTCAAGCTGGTTTAGCTGGTGTACAGGCGGCTGTTGTTAGTAGAATTGCTCAAGTTTATGGTGTGAATTTAATTCCTGCTAGTGGCGCTGGCGCAACAGCAGCTGCAATCATCGCAATGGGTGGTGGACAAGTTTTATTTGAGATGGGCGGTATGATTGCAGGGTGGGTTCCTGGTATTGGACAAGTTGTGCAACCTGTAATTGGGGCGACTGCTGTGAAGGTATTTGGTGAAGTTGCTATTACTTATTTTGAAAATATGTATCCTAATAAAATCTACAGCCAAAAAATCTTCTAGGCTGTGTGCTTGATTGTCATTTTGCATCCCTAGTAAGCTGAATAAGCGATCGCATTTAGCTTATTCAAACAAATGACATTAATTCTAGCCCTTGATTTTGGTGGTACTAAGTTAGCCGCAGCCGTAACTCAACTTGGTTCGCGTCAATGGTTGCGTTATGAACGTCGTCTCTCACCCACAGGTGCTAATGCTACCACTGATTTAGAAATTATGCGATCGCTCATCTATAATTTACTCCAAGGTGAAACTCCCACAGCTATTGGTGTTAGCTTTGGCGGCCCTGTAGACTTTACTACAGGCACAGTGCGACTTTCGCATCATGTCCCTGGCTGGGAAAATCTACCTCTCAAACACTTGCTAGAACAAGAATTTGGTGTACCTGCTAGTGTAGATAACGATGCTAATATTGCAGCTTTGGGTGAACATCGCTTTGGTGCTGGTCAAGAATACGATAGCTTGTTTTATATCACCATCAGCACTGGTGTAGGCGGTGGTTGGATACTGAATGGTAAACCTTGGCGTGGTAACGCAGGTATGGCTGGTGAAATTGGACATATAGTAGTTAATCCTGCGGGGCCAGTATGTTTATGTGGTAAACAAGGATGTGTAGAAAGACTAGCATCAGGCCCTTATATGGCTCAAGATGCCAAAGAATATTTATTAAAACCAGCAAATCACTTTTCAGGTAAACAATTACGTAGCTTAGTCAATGACGATTTAGATTTAATCACTGGCAAAATCATCAGTGACGCGGTGGCGCAAGGTGATGAGTTGGCAATTAATATTTTGCAAGGTGGCGCTTGGGCTTTGGGTGTGGGTATTGGAAATGTAGCGAATTTGATTAACCCACAAAGGTTTATTTTAGGCGGTAGTGTAACCAAAGCAGGAGAACTTTGGTGGAATACTGTAGAGAAAACAGCCCGTGAAACCGCCTTACCAGAAATAGATTTTGAAATTCTTCCGGCGGCTTTGGGTGATGATGCACCACTTTGGGGTGCGGTAGCTTTAGCAGAATTAGAAATCAGGAGTCAGAATTGAATTTTTTGGTTTACCTATGAGCGCAAGGAAAAGCTTGTAAATCAAAATTTTGGCAATATGTCTATTAATTTTTGATTCTGTATTTTTCTTTAATGTCTGAATAATTTTCTCAATATCTGCCCAGGATAAGCTACAACATCACAAAGCCGAGGAAAAAATACTGGCTCAATTTCCACATCTGCCATAATTCTTTCTAGTTCACGATCACTCAGTGGTTCTTCCCATAATCCATGTTCTACAAGATTATTAGCATGAAAAATGATGCGATCGCGCAAAAAATTTAACTGCTCATTCCGTGGTGCTGCGGGTACATGAATAGTCAAGGGAAAGTTGCCAAAGAAAACCACTACTTTCCCTAAGCGGTGCTTCTGCATATACTTAAGATTTTTTCAACTAGTTTAGGATGTATTTTGAATAGCCACTATTTTTCTTATAACTTTGTTGCATTTTTTTAACATCATCATAAATACTGCAAAAATTGAAATAATTAAGACCTTTGCAGAAATCGAGTTTACAGTGATGCCAGACACCCAGTCTAGGCTAATTTATTTAAGTAATGAGAATGGGTAATGAGTAATGAGTTAAGACTTACGCAATAACTCTCTCAAACGCTTATAACTTTGTTTCCTATCCTGCGGGTTCGCCGTTAGGTATTCTCGTAATACCAATTTTATGTAAATCTGCACAGTATTTTACCCCTCCCTAACCCTCTGACAGGTGTAGGTTTTTTACGTTCTGCCCCAAAAATCTTGATTTAGGGTGTAGGGGTGTAAGGGTGTGAGGGTGATGAAACTCTGATTAAATCGTGATTTTTAGAGTCGCTACTCATCACTCTGTTAAAAACCTACACTTGTGAGTCCCTAACCCTCCCCTTATAAAGGGGAGGGAACTAGATTGTCTTATTTCCCCCCTTTCCAAGGGGGGATTAAGGGGGGTAATTGATTTTTATATGCGTCTTCATATTAAATTGGTATAAGAGTAGTATTACTTACTACTCATTACTCAGCATAATTCTTGTCTATAAAACAGATGATTTATTTTCTGTTTCTTGAATAAATGATTCAAACTGATTATTCGGTGTCCATTGAATTGCACCATCGCGTCCAGTGAGAAAAATTTGGGTTGTGTTTTTATTGAGTTCATTCATAATTTTTGGCTCAAGGTTAGTAGAGGTAGCAATAGCTACTTTTGGCTGAAACAATTTAATTAAATCTTTCAAAGCTTCCGGCGTACACCACAATACTTGAGGACTAGGTAAACTGCCAGATTTAGCTAATCTTTCTATTTCTTGAGGTTCTACATCACCTACTAGTAACCAAGTTTGATTTTGAATTTGTAAATATAAAACAGGTAATTTCTCTTTAATTAATTGAGCAACTGTTAAACCTGTAACTACTTGTTGTCCTGGAACAACAGTTTGATAAATACCTTGATGCTTTTGAATTGCTTGTTGAATTTCTTGATTTGTGGGGTTAGTCTCTGGCTTAAGAGCATATTTGTAGAAATTTTTGATGGGAATGGTTTGGACTACTTCTAACCAAGCATTATTATCGTTATTATCAAAATCACTAGCGATCGCCCAGTCAACTTTATTCACGCCTTGCTGTTGCAAAAATGGTACAATTGTGTAACGTCCAGTACCTTCATCACCACTGTTAATTAAGGTGACATTGCCTTTATCTTGAATGACAACAACTGGTTCTGAACCAGCTTCTAACACAGTAATCCGAAATAATGTATTTGCGGAATGCCAAGCGGGAACGAGTACTAAACCAAATATCATTAGCCCAGCAAACCACCAGCGTTTTTGCCACCATTTAACTAAGCAAACTAAAAGAATCAAAGCATAAACGCCTAACATTTGCCAAGTTGAAATACTCCCCACGACTAATGAGTTTCCTGGCAAGTTACTAAAAAATTCTACCAACTGAATGAGCCAGTTGCTAGGATATTGCAAGACTCCAGCCAGAATACTACCAAGATTAGATGATGCTAATGCCGCGATCGCACTCATAATCCCACCAATACTAATCACGGAAATAAATGGTGTAGTAATCATATTCAGCAACAAACTATAAGCCGGGACTACACCAAATACTGCAAGTTGGACAGGTAAAGTCCAAATTGTGGCGGCTAAAGGTACAGCAATTAAAGATGCGATCGCAGGTGGTAGCCAATTCAATTTTTCTGTGATTGCTGGGACAGTGACAATTAATCCTAATGTGGCTAAAAAACTCAGTTGAAAACCCAAATCCCATATCCACAAAGGATTAAATAACAATAATAATGTTGCGGCTAATAAAAGCGAACCAAACTGTTTGACTTTCCTATCTAATAACAACCCAACTAATGCCGCACCACCCATAATTACGGCTCGTAATACCGCAGGTTGAACCCCTGATAAACCTAGAAAAATCATTAAACCTAAAAAACCGAGTGTAAATTGAATCGCCTTATTTGTGCGTTTTGTTAGCTGTAAAATTACACCCAAAATTAACGAAGTTTGAAACCCAGATGCAGCCAAAGCATGAGCCATTCCAGCTTTGACAAATAAATCCCGAATATCATAAGGCAAATCAACCGCTTTACTACCCAAAACCATTGCACTCACCAGCGTTCCTGCGGGAATGCCTAAACTTTCAACAAATGATTTTAAAATTTGCTCTCGAACTTGCCACCATCCCCATGTATTCTCATCATTGACAATATTGATTTGCCTTCCAATCAAACCAGCAAATGATCCTTCTTGTTTGAGATACTTTTGAAAGTCAAACGCACCAGGGTTAGAAGCAGCTTTTGGTTTATATAAAATCCCTGTGACAGCAATTTCTTGCCCAGGATGTAAGCCAGTTGCTTGCAGCAGTGGTAAAGTTACATACAATTTACCTGTAACACCTTTTGGTACACTGGCTGGGCCATTGCCATTTTTAATTTCATCTAGCTGAGTTGCTGCTAACCACAATTGTCCCCGTTGACTGCGAGTTAACCGGGGACTAGTTTCTACTTCACCGCGCACAATAAATAATTGTTCTTGATTCGCCACATTATCGGCAGGGACAAATTGACTAATATCTTTGACACTGGGTTGAGGCGATCGCAATTGAAAATAAAAGGTTGCTAACAATCCTACCAAACCAGCAACTAACCAAGCTCGCGGATGAGGGAATGATTGCCAAATATTGGGTGTAGCTTTACTTTTGCTGACAATGCTTTCTTTGGGTTGCGGCTGTGTGGTGCGTTTTCGCAAAAAAACTGCCCCCACTATCGCTAAAATTAAAACCCATACCCCACCCCAAGGAACAGCTGTAAACAACAACCCAAAAATATAACCAAGGCAAATAATCACACCACTCGTCTGAAGCATAAGACAATTCAAACTCTCAACTGGCAGCACTCAAATATTGATGCTTTTGGTGAAGTATAGTTTATTAGATTCATACAAACAAAGCCCGCATTTGCGGGCTTCGTGTATCTAAACTAATAAAATTGGCGCAATGATGGGAAAAATTAAGGTATAAAGTGTCAGGATTTTGAATACCTATACCCAATCTCAACCGATTAAATTAACCCCAACACACCGTGAATAACCAATAGCCCCAAAATTCCGCTACCTAAATAGGCATGAGTAGTACGTAAAGCAGGTTTATCACCACCAAAGCCACCTAACGAAAGTAAACTATTAATTAATAAAAGTATTAGTACAAGCGAACCTGTCCAAAAATGGGGACTTTCAAAAATTGGGTGATGCTGCATCACTAAAGATAAAACTCCACCAGGATAACCCGCAGCTAAAAAGAAAAACATCCAAGGCGCTAGGAGACGATGACTCATCCGGTTGTTAAAAGACTCATCTTTATCCTGCGCCAGCCTCCCGCGCCAGCCAGTCCATCCAACATAGCTACCCATCACTAACACAACAATTCCCATCATCACAGGATGTCCCCATTCCACAATCGGTTGGGGTATTCCCAACGAACGGAACCAAGCCGCAAGAGGTTCTAGAGCTTCGCTGACATTAATCATAATATCTTCAACATTTTTTAAGGATTACAGTAACTTTTTTATCACACTTTTAAGTATTGTAAAAAATAATTAATATTTTTGAAGGGCAAGAGCGATCGTACTTCATCTAAACTTCTGTTGCGCTTGAAACTTTTGATAAGCTTAATTATATTTATACGCTTGTGTGCAAATCCAATGATTCTTTCAAGTTAGCGATCCCCTGCATCTGGGCATTTTGCCTAATCTCAATATTGATATAAGTAGAAGAACTAAATTAAACCTAACTTGCGATTAACGGGTTTCGGCTCCGCTCAACCCTCTTTTAGCCAGCATAATGAGCATTGAGCGTTCGCGTAGCGTCTCCCTTGGGGAGAAGTCGAAATGCGTCTTCTAAATTATGCTGTCTATCTACTTAGTCATATCAATGATATTAGAAATTCTTCTCAGTTGTTATTAGTTACTTTGGAGTAATTATGTACCCAAAATGTGCTGTAACTTTAAAAAATCAATAATATTGCTACGGTCTGGTTCTGTCCATGTTTCGAGAAGTACTTTGACAATCTCTCTTGTATCGTGAGTATCTGCTTCTAATAAGCCAGCAATACCTAAACAAGAAATGGAAACTGTACCAATTGTTATAGCAGTCCGGTTTTTAGAATCGTATATCTGCTTTACAACTATGGGAATAAGTTCTTTATTGTCACCAGAAAGCCGCGCAAGAATAAACAATGCACGTCCTCTCTCCAACAACAAACCATTTTCGAGTATTTCTAATAATTTCGTAGTAGGAAATTGATAAAATTCATCATTATGTAAAAAACTTTTATCTTTCATTTACTAAATATCCTTAACGCCTCTGTATCATTAATCCCAGAATTTTTGATCCAGTTATAACTTATCAGGCAAGCACATACAAAGCTAAGGCTTGAAATCTTTTTCTGACTTCATAAGTTATTAGAGAAAAATAAATGTAGGTTGGGTGGAACGAAGTGAAACCCAACAATGACTCCACTAATCCGGTAAAAAATCTTCATCTAAACATTCATCCGTAGTAAATGGAGATTCTACGGGAAAATTCTCAATAGATAAACCAGTTTCATCACTAGCTTGCTTTCTGGCATCTTGATAACAATCAGTAAAAACTTCCTGAAAATATGATTTTAAACTAGGACTATCCTTAAAAGTCCTTGTCAATCTGCGGCGATGTTCTCTGATAGTTCCTTTCCAACTATTAGAGCGTTTTTCTGGCTGATATTTGTATTTTAATAGGTGCATTAATAAAACAACTAAATTACTCTCAAGTGCGCGTTTTTCACTTCTCCCCATACTTTCAATCTCTTCAATAAGATTTTCTAAGTCAACATCAGAAAATCTGCCTTCTTTTAGTTGTTTAACAGTTGTCTCTATCCACAAATAAAAATCTTGGTCGTAAAGACGCGAGTTGGTAAAAACTTTTGATTGAGGCGCAGTCATCAGATTTTTTCACCTCTATAGTTTAAGTTCACAAGCTGTAAAGGTATTGTAGTAAAAGGATTCCTGGATAAAACAAACTTTATATGACCTCTGTTGATTCTAGCAAGCATACAAAAGCCAAAGCCTTAAAACCCGGTAGCCGTCGCCCTGCCAAAGAACTGTGCAGCGAATGTGGGCTGTGTGATACATACTATATTCACTATGTCAAGGAAGCCTGCGCGTTTATCACCCAGCAGATAGACACGCTGGAAACCCAAAGCCACAGCCGTTCTCGGAATCTCGACAACCCCGAAGAACTCTACTTTGGCGTGCATCAAGAAATGATGGCAGCCCGGAAACAACAGCCCATCGAAGGCGCACAATGGACGGGGATAGTTAGCAGTATTGCCATCGAAATGCTAAATCGTGGCTTAGTCGAAGGCGTAGTCTGCGTTCAAAATACCAAAGAAGACCGCTTCCAACCCATGCCTGTGATTGCTCGCACCCCAGAAGAAATACTGGCGGCACGGGTAAATAAACCAACACTCTCTCCCAACCTTTCTATTTTGGAAGAAGTAGAAAAATCCGGGATGAAGCGACTATTAGTCATTGGCGTTGGTTGCCAAATTCAAGCACTCCGGGCAGTAGAAAAGAAACTCGGTCTAGAAAAGTTATACGTCTTAGGTACACCCTGCGTAGATAACGTCACCCGCGCCGGACTGAAAAAATTCTTAGAAACCACCAGCCGATCGCCTGACACAGTAGTACACTACGAATTCATGCAAGACTTCCGCATTCACTTCAAACACGAAGACGGCTCAATTGAGAAAGTCCCCTTCTTTGGCTTAAAAACCAACCAACTCAAAGATGTCTTCGCCCCCTCTTGTATGAGTTGCTTTGATTACGTCAACTCCCTAGCCGATTTAGTCGTTGGTTACATGGGCGCACCCTTCGGCTGGCAGTGGATTTTAGTGAGAAATGATACAGGTAAAGAAATGCTGGACTTGGTAAAAGACCAGATAGACACTCAACCTGTAATGTCCCAAGGGAACCGTAAAGAAGCCGTACAACAAGGGATTCCGGCTTATGACAAAGGCGTAACCTTACCGATGTGGGTAGCAAAAATGATGGGCGTAGTCATTGATAAAATCGGCCCCAAAGGTTTGGAATATGCGCGGTTCTCCATTGATTCGCACTTTACCAGAAATTACTTGTATGTGAAGCGGAATCATCCTGAGAAGTTAGAGGCGCATGTGCCGGAGTATGCTAAACGGATTGTTGGGGAGTATAAATTACCGGAGTGATATTTCACGCAGAGGCGCGGAGGCGCAGAGAGTTTTTTAGAGGTTATTAACTACGCGGGATATTCCATCTTTGATGAGTGTGACGTTGAAGTTGATGAGTAATCCGACTCGTTTATCAGCAAGGCGGAGGTAAGTAAGTAGTTGCTTTTTGTGTACTGGATGAACCGCTTCTACCGATTTGAGTTCAACAATCACCCGATCCTCGACTATCAAATCAGCACGGAAGCCTTCATCCAAATACATACCTTCATAAATCACCGGAATTGCTACCTGTCTACTAACCTTTAACTTTCGCCTCCGTAACTCAAAATCCATAACCGACTCATAAACAGATTCCAGCAACCCAGGCCCCAATGTTGTGTGAACCTTATAAGCAACATTCACCACAGCACCAGTAATCTCATTCTCAATCATTAACTCTCTGCGCCTCCGCGTCTCTGCGTGAGACAATCCTAACTCATGTAACTTCAAGCACTCCCAACTGCTTCAATTGCCGCTTCTAATGCGATCGCTACATGAGTCCAATGAGTCCCCCCTTGGCAATAAACTATATAAGGCTCCCGCAACGGCCCATCCGCCGAAAATTCCAAGGTACTCCCCTCAATAAATGTTCCCCCAGCCATCACAACTTTACTCTCATATCCCGGCATAGCATCAGGTATGGGGTCAAGATAAGAACCCACGGGGGAATTTTGCTGCACCGCCTTACAAAAAGCGATTAATTTTTTCGCTGAACCCAGTTTAATCGCCTGAATCACATCTCCACGCGGTGCAAGGGGCGCAGGATTCACCGGATAACCAAGTTTGTCAAAAACATAACCAGTCAAGAAAGTTCCCTTCATCGCCTCACCTACCATCTGCGGTGATAAAAATAAGCCTTGGAATAACAAGCGATTTTGGTCAAAAGTAGCACCACCATAACTACCGATACCGGGGGCTGTGAGGCGACAGGCGGCAGCTTCTACCAAATCAGCCCGACCAGCTACGTAACCGCCTGCGGTAACAATTGTCCCACCAGGATTTTTAATTAAGGAACCCGCCATTAAATCCGCACCAACTTGGGTGGGTTCTTGGGTTTCGATAAATTCGCCGTAGCAGTTATCCACAAAGCAAACAGTATCAGGATTTTGCTGTTTGACGATATGCACAATCTTGGCGATATCCGCAATTGATAAGCTAGGCCGCCAAGAATAGCCGCAAGAACGCTGAATTAAAACTAAACGAGTGTTATGATTAACGCTATTACTTAAAGCTTGCCAATCGATAGTTCCTCCTAAAGTTAGCTCCAATTGGCGGTATTTTATGCCAAACTCTATAAGGGAGCCTTGGCCTTCACCCCGTAACCCAATCACTTCTTCAAGCGTATCGTAGGGAGAGCCGACCACTGCTAACATTTCATCACCAGGACGGAGTACACCATAAAGGGCGCAAGCGATCGCGTGAGTTCCCGATACAAACTGCACTCGCACGGCTGCGGCCTCTGCACCCATTACTTCCGCAAAAACTTTATCTAAAGTTTCTCGTCCTAAATCATCATGACCGTAACCACTCACACTGGCAAAGTGGTGCGCTCCTACGCGCTGATTACGAAAGGCATCCAGGACTCTTTTTAGATTATGCTTGACCTGAGCGTCAATTCCAGAAAAAATCTCTAACAGTGCCTGTTCTGCTTGCCGCATCTGTTCCAAGCTGTTCATTATTTCCTCATTAAATAAAAAATTATAAATGTGCGGATTGTGCGATCGCGCAGATTAGGCTGAACAATTTCAACACAGGTTACTGCATGACAATTGCTACTTCAACTAAACCTCAAATCAATTGGGTGAATACCCTATTTTTCGTTGGTCTACACATCGGCGCGTTATTTGCCCTTGTTCCTAGCAACTTTAGCTGGACGGCAGTTGGTGTGGGTTTATTACTTTACTGGATAACAGGTGGTTTAGGAATCACCCTAGGTTTTCACCGCCTTGTTACTCACCGCAGTTTCCAAACGCCCAAATGGTTGGAATATCTCTTGGTATTCTTCGGGACATTAGCCTGTCAAGGAGGGCCAATAGAATGGGTAGGGACACACCGCATTCATCATTTATATTCCGATACTGACCCAGATCCCCATGATTCCAATAAAGGCTTTTGGTGGAGCCACATGGGTTGGCTAATTCACAAATGCCCTGCTCATGCTGATGTTCCTCGCTTTACCAAAGATATTGCCGAAGACCCAGTTTATCAGTTTTTAGAAAAATATTTTATTCTCATCCAATTTGCTCTAGGTTTTCTCTTGTTGTTTCTAGGCGGTTGGCCATTTGTCATCTGGGGAATTTTTGTTCGCATTGTCTGGGTTTATCATTGCACCTGGTTAGTGAACAGTGCTACCCATAAATTTGGCTATCGCAGCCATGAATCTGGCGATAACTCAACTAACTGCTGGTGGGTAGCCCTACTAGTTTTTGGTGAAGGTTGGCACAATAACCACCATGCTTTTCAATACTCAGCCCGTCACGGTTTGGAATGGTGGGAAATCGATATGACCTGGATGACAATTCAGTTTTTGCAACTCTTCGGTCTAGCCAAAAATGTAAAACTTGCAGACAAAAAGTCGTAATTCGTTTATCATTTGTCATTAGTTATTGGTTTGCCAATGATTAATGACAAAGGTATTTCTAATATCCATTAGTCAAATATTTTTGGGTTTTAGATTATTAGATGTTGAATTGACCTCATAGATAAATTGGTGATTTTACCATGACACACTGTTGGTCAGTTCTATCTAAAAGCTACTTACTTCTGTGCTTGGGTAGCTAAAGTTGCTATAATCCAGAGCGTTAATTCAAAGATTTTTACTACAAGTTACTTTGATGTGACTTGGTGGAGGAGTTTGTTGTTTTTTAGGTTTTCATGACTACATCAATCATCAAGACGCAAGCCACAAATAAAGACCTTAGTAATTCCCAACTAAGGCTCAAAGATATTATCAAAACTTTGCCAAAAGAATGTTTTCAGCAGAATAGACGTAAAGCTTGGACACAGGTTTTCTTCAATGTTTTGATGGTGGGTTTAGGCTACTATAGTTTGGCAATTTCTCCCTGGTTTCTATTGCCTCTTGCCTGGATTTTTACAGGGACTGCTTTAACAGGTTTTTTTGTAATTGGACATGACTGCGGTCATCGTTCATTTGCCAAAAAGAAGTGGGTAAATGATTTAGTAGGGCATATATTTATGATGCCCCTGATCTACCCTTTTCACAGTTGGCGAATCAAGCATAATCATCATCACAAACATACCAACAAGTTAGATGAGGATAATGCTTGGCATCCCATCCGACCAGAAGTTTTTACCAATTGGGGTAACACTCGTCAATCTGCTTTTAAATTATTCATGAAAAAGCGGCTGTGGTGGGTAGGTTCCATTGGACATTGGGCGGTTGTGCATTTCGATTGGCGCAACTTTAAAGTTAAAGACCAAGGAAGTATTAAACTTTCAGTTGCTGTAGTTGTGGTTTTTGCAGCAGTTGTGTTTCCTACCCTCATTGCTACAACTGGGATTTGGGGATTTATCAAATTCTGGTTTATACCTTGGATGATATACCATTTCTGGATGAGTACCTTCACCATTGTTCACCACACTTTCTCTGATGTGCCGTTTGACAAAGCCAGCAAATGGAATGAAGCAATGGCGCAGCTATTCGGGACTATTCATTGTGATTATCCCCGGTGGGTAGAGTTCCTGTGCCACGATATTAACGTCCACGTCCCACATCACATTTCTACTGCTATCCCCTCTTATAATTTACGCCTAGCGTACAGCAGCATTAAAGAAAATTGGGGAAATTATTTGCATGATGAATTTAAGTTTTCTTGGTCTTTAATGAAACAAATTACAGACCAATGTCAACTTTATGTGACTGATGAGGGTTATCAAACTTTTAACGAATATTACGCAGGTAAGTAAACCAAAATTCAGCTAAAATCTCGCTGAATTAATCTCAGATCCTCAAAGTAGAGCGAAGAGATTATTTGTCTGCACATTAAAGATTTCTGGCAATTCTCTATAAATTTTAGTTATTGCTCAGTGAATTGCCAGATATTTTTGTCTTGCGTCTATATCAGCATCGCAAGTATCCCAAAGGGGAAGGAAAACCTCTAAAACAGTTCGACTTTATTTTTTATCAAAGAACCAAGTGCAATCAACTACTATCCCGTTCGACAGTTCTCGTGCAAATCAAGCTTCTGAGGATGCAACTAAACTGCCATTTACTCTCCAAGATTTAAAAGCTGCTATCCCAGATGAATGTTTTCAACCCAACGTCAGTAAATCACTGTTTTATTTCTTTCGTGACATTCTGATTATTGGTTCACTTTATGCAGTGGCGCATTATCTTGATTCTTGGTATTTTTGGCCTTTTTTCTGGTTAATGCAAGGCACAATGTTTTGGGCTTTATTTGTTGTTGGTCATGACTGCGGACATCAATCTTTTTCCAAGCATAAATGGCTCAATGACTTAATTGGGCATTTATCTCATACTCCTATACTAGTGCCTTATCACGGCTGGCGCATCAGCCATAGGACACATCATAAAAATACTGGTAATATTGATAATGATGAAAGCTGGTATCCTGTGAGTGAATCACAGTATAAAGAAATGCCTTTGGCACAGAAAATAGGTCGATATTATTTATTTTTATTGGCTTATCCAGTCTATTTATTTAAGCGTTCTCCCAACAAAGAAGGTTCGCACTTTTCACCAAGTAGCTCACTTTTCAAGCCCTCAGAAAAATGGGACATTATTACTAGCACTGCACTCTGGATTGGGATGGTAGGTTTGTTAGGGGTACTCACCTATCAATGGGGTTGGATGTGGTTGTTTAAATACTACGCTATGCCCTACATCGTGTTTGTGATTTGGTTAGATTTGGTAACATTTTTACATCACACTGAACCTGATATTCCTTGGTATCGTGGTGATGATTGGACTTTCCTCAAAGGTGCAATTTCGAGTATCGATCGCAATTACGGTTTGGTTAATCATATCCATCACGATATCGGTACTCACGTTGCCCATCACATCTTCTTGAATATTCCTCACTACAACTTGTTGAAGGCTACTGAAGCCATCAAACCTGTAATGGGTGAATATTACCGCAAGTCTGAAGAACCAATTTGGAAGGCTTTATGGCGTTCTTGTGTTAGCTGCCATTTTGTCCCTGACACTGGTGGAAAGGTTTATTACACCTCTAATCATCATTAAAGAACAATAGCCACTCTCACGAAAGTGCAAGATGTGAGTTATGAGGCAATACAGTTAGTGAAGGTTTCGATCCCCCTATACCCCTTGAAAATAGAGGAAGTACAATCAAAGTTCCTCTTCAAAAGGGTGAATTAGGGGGATATTTATAATTTAAATTTCACTAAGCATCGAAACTTTGTATTAAATTTAATAGCAACGTGACAGAAGTCTTTGACCTGTATGGGATTGTATAAAAATCAAACTGGCTGAGTCAAATGAAGAGAATATTCAGCGCGATCGTTGTAATCATTTCTATTATCGCGCGACTTGATGGCGATGAAGTTTCTTGACTTGCTTTAGTTAACAAATATCGTGCTTCTACGGGTGCTTGTTCTTCTTCTAAGGTAGTTAAAACCATCAGTGCTACCCACATAGGTAAAGAGCGAATATCTCCTAATTCATCTAAATACACCCGATGCACTTGTTCACCGTTCAACAATGAGCGATGGGGATGAGTATTTGTTTGCTCAATATTGCGTGATGGATAAATTATCACTGCTTGCCAATCAATAAATCGGGTACTATTACGGTAAAAATATAACGATGATTCGGCAAAAACTCTTTTATACAGATGTTCATCTCTTTGAAACTGCACCTCACAGAAATACACAATTCCTGCGCCTTCAGATTCTGGTGGGAGAAAGCGAAAAGTTTGTGGGGAAGGTTTCCTTCCACAAAACTTTTCAAGACAACGCCATCGATTTCAAATCTAGGTTCTTTAATAGCCACGGAATCAAACCGATAACTTTGAGCATTATTGGGAGGATGTTGCAGTAGCTCAAATAACAAAGGTGGGAATTGTTGAAATAGTTTATAAAATATCGAGTCTCGTCGCATAAAGAATTTTAATAGTTACTGGAAAAATATTTATGTATCTAGATGTTGTATGAGAGTAAGTTATTAGGTTTACATTGATAAATTTCTGATTTTTATCTATGTATCTCTGATACTATCTGGAATTAATTATCCTCTGCGTAAAAAATTTATTAAAATTGTTTGTATTTTTAACAACGAATTTACTTCAGTAAAATTATTGAAACTCTTATATTTCCGCAGAGATGACTAAATTTTTCAGCAAAAATAAACATCAGCTTTTAGGATGATTTTCTAAATTTAATTGTTTGGTTTAATGGGGCGAGTGTTCTGTTTCCGTTGAGGTTAAGTTCATAATGAAGGGAAAATCTCTGTCGTTGATTGGTACAGCTTTGACTTTGGCTTTGAGTGCTAACGTTGCAGTTGCTCAATCCAGTAAATCCCCAATTGCTCAGTCCAGTAGCCCATCCACTAGTTCACCAACGGAAATTCAATTGTCACCAGAAGGTTTAAAAATTCTGTGTGAACGTTTCCCCTTAAATTCCCGTTGTCCCAACGGTCAACCACTTACCCCAAGTTCTTCTGGTACTACCACCGTACCCGAAACACAGCCTTCTAGCACCACAACCAGCCCAGACAGTACAACAACCACACCTGAGTCAACACCTAACAGCACAACAGTACCTGCTGAACCTACAACTCCTGGCAGTACAACTGCACCAGATTCCACAAATCCTACCAATACAATTCCCGCACCTGGTAGCAGCACACCAGAATCTACAACTCCTGCACCAGATTCCACAACTCCTAATCAAATTACACCAGCCCCAGATTCTACAACCCCCGGTAGCACTACTACACCAGAATCTACAACTCCTGGCAGTGTAACTCCTGCACCAGAATCTACAACTCCTAATCAAATTACACCAGCCCCAGATTCCAGCACTCCTGGTAGTGTAACTCCTGCACCAGAATCTACAACTCCTGATAGTGGTGTTCAACCAGGTTCGACATCTCCTTCCAAGTAAAAATACAAAACTTGGTTAGGGAAATTTCTTTATAAGAGAGAGTGCTAGGCGATCGCACTCTCTCTTATAATTTTGGCAACTCAAAACAAAAAGTAACGCTGCGCCATTGGTAAAACTGTTGCAGGTTCACAAGTCAGCAATTCGCCATCAGCCCTGACTTCGTAAGTTTCTGGGTCTACTTCAATGTGTGGTAATGCGTCATTTAGCTTCAAGTCACCTTTACTTAATTGGCGAGTTCCAGTCACCGCCACAGTTGATTTTTGTAATCCCAACTGATGGGGAATTTCTCTTTCTAAAGCTGCTTGGGAAACAAAGGTGAAAGATGTTGCATTCCTCGCACCCGCAAAACTGCCAAACATTGGTTGTATATGAACGGGTTGGGGTGTGGGAATACTGGCGTTAGCATCACCCATTTGCGCCCAAGCTATCATTCCACCTTTAATCACTATCTCTGGCTTGACACCAAAAAATGCAGGTCGCCACAAGCATAAGTCTGCAATTTTTCCGGCTTCTACAGAACCGACATAATCAGCAATTCCATGTGTAATGGCTGGGTTAATAGTGTATTTTGCTACGTATCTTTTGGCGCGTAAATTATCTGCTTGGTTATCTCCCTCTAAACTTCCCCGTTGTACCTTCATTTTATGGGCAGTTTGCCAAGTACGAATTATTACTTCCCCTACTCTCCCCATTGCTTGGGAGTCAGAAGAAATCATACTAAACGCCCCTAAGTCATGCAAAATATCTTCGGCGGCGATGGTTTCTCGGCGAATGCGCGACTCCGCAAAAGCCACATCTTCGGCAATGCTGGGGTCGAGGTGATGACACACCATCAACATATCTAGGTGTTCATCTAAGGTATTGAGAGTGTAGGGACGGGTGGGATTTGTCGAAGAGGGGAGAACATTTGCTTGACCGCAGACTTTGATAATATCGGGTGCATGTCCGCCACCTGCGCCTTCGGTGTGGTAGGTATGAATGGCGCGGTTTTTAAAGGCGGCGATGGTATCTTCCACAAACCCGGCTTCGTTGAGGGTGTCGGTGTGGATGGCGACCTGCACATCATATTCATCAGCCACACTCAGACAAGTATCAATGGTGGCGGGAGTTGTTCCCCAGTCTTCATGCAGTTTTAAACCCATTGCACCAGCTTGTACTTGTTCTGCTAATGCTTGGGGTTGACTGGCGTTACCTTTACCTAAAAATCCCAAGTTCATCGGAAAAGCATCAGCAGCTTGTAACATCCGGTAAATGTTCCAAGGGCCGGGGGTGCAGGTGGTGGCGTTGGTTCCGGTGGCGGGGCCAGTTCCACCGCCAATCATGGTTGTGATTCCAGAGGCGATCGCCACTTCAATTTGTTGAGGACAAATAAAATGTATATGGCTATCAATTCCGCCCGCCGTGAGAATCATTCCCTCTCCAGCTAAGGCTTCAGTTCCAGGGCCAATAATAATATCTACGTTGTCTTGAATATAAGGATTACCCGCTTTCCCAATTTTAAATATCTTGCCATCTTTAATGCCGATGTCTGCTTTGACAACTCCCCACCAATCAAGGATTAACGCATTGGTAATGACTAAATCGACAGCACCATCGGCGTTAGAAATCGGCGATTGTCCCATCCCATCACGAATCACTTTACCACCGCCAAACTTCACTTCATCACCGTAGGTAGTAAAGTCTTGTTCAACTTCGATAAACAATTCTGTATCAGCCAGACGGATGCGATCGCCTACAGTCGGCCCATAGGTTTCTGCGTAGGCGCGGCGAGACATTCTGTAACTCATAACTAATCCTGATAATTATTTTTTATTCCCATCTGAAACACTCCAGCTACTGAAGGCAGATTTGAGTTTTAGGGTATATAAACTGAGGTGGGTTCAATTCCTAATTCGCTGCGCCATTGAGATAGGGGTTTATCCCAACCTTCTTCCCATTTTTGGGCTATGAGGGGTTTAGCTTTGGCTCCCATACGATAGCCTATAGCAATTTGTGTTAATAAATGATCCATTTGTTCTGGTGCATTAATTAATGTTCTCATTAATCCCCCTGCTAAGAGAATGATCGGTAAGGGGATACGAATTTGAGCTAAACAAAATGCTTGTAATCCTAATTCACCATTGACATCAAAGCTTAATCCTGTAACTACATGCCAAATATCATGAGTTTGTCTGAGGCGATGCAAGATATAGCTGGTGTCATCTGTGATTTTTAAACCCCGATAGTAATTGGGATCAAAGCCTGTATCTTTTATATATTTGGCAAAAGCATATCCTAGTGAACCTTCAGGACATTTGCCGATCGCTTCCATATCTGGAGGTGGTGCAATATAACGTTCTTGAATAATTTGTGCTACTTCTGGTTTTGATTTGATATATTCAATTGCTAATTTAGTCGCTTTGATGTTAATCATTCCATCTTCAATATCTGGAGTTGCATCAGCACGACCAGGATCTATAAATAGAGTAATTGCACCTTTTAATGTGTTTAAAAATTCTAGATTTAACCCGCGTAAATCTTTTAAAAACATCTGACCCTGCCTTTATGTATTTGGTATTAAGGCATGAAAGCCTTAACTATAATTGGCCATTTACCTTAGCATTAAAACCGTAAACTTGCCGGCTACCAGTAAAGGGTATTAAAGTGACTTCCTTTTCATCCCCTGGCTCAAAGCGTACTGCTGTACCAGCCGGAATATCAAGGCGCATTCCTTTGGCTTGTTCTCTATCAAAAATTAATGCAGAATTGACTTCATAAAAATGAAAATGTGAACCTACTTGGATAGGGCGATCGCCTGTATTTGCCACTGGCAATTTTACAGTCGGACGACCTGCATTTAGTTCTAGTTCCCCTGCTGCTGTGATAATTTCTCCAGGTATCATAGTAATTTTCTAAAATAAATTTAACGAATTGGATTATGTACTGTCACTAACTTTGTGCCATCTGGAAAAGTGGCTTCTACCTGGACTTCATGTACCATTTCTGCGACACCTTCCATGACATCATATTGGCTTAATAAAGTTGTGCCGTAACTCATCAATTCCGCAACAGTTTGTCCATCTCTTGCGCCTTCTAAAATTGCAGCAGATATATAAGCCACTGCTTCAGGATAATTTAATTTCAAGCCTCTTTCTTTGCGTCTTTCCGCTAATAAAGCAGCAGTAAAAATTAATAATTTATCTTTTTCCTGCGGCGTAAGTTGCATCTTTGCATCCTTTATCGTTTGTTTAAATCTGCCAAACTCTCGGTATACATATACCACGACTTAAAAAAGATGTTCGTAGTATGTGCCAAACAGCTGTAAACCAGTTTCGCACCTCAGATGTGGAAGCGCCGCGATATCTACACAAAAGTCCATGTTCTAGTTGTGTCACTCCTATTAAGTGCTGAGTGCTGAGTGCTGAGTGCTGAGTGCTGAGTGCTGAGTGAGGAGTGGGGAGTGGGGAGTGGGGAGTGGGGAGTGAGGAGTGGTGGGTAAAGAGAGAACGTGCTTGTTTGACAATTTCTGTGGAGACTGGATGACCAAGCCAAAGCAAGCTACCGACGATGGGTTGTCCAAATAAACCAGATGGACTGTGAAAAATTTCGGGGTTCCCTGGTAAAAATTGACGGTCTATCCATAATGGAACACCTTGCTGCCAAATTTCAGTGTGCGATCGCCATTTTCCTTGTAAGAATTTCTCGCCTCTAGCACTGCGACCAAAGCGCGTAATTTCCCAGCTTAAAAAACTCGCTCCGGGTGCTAATTCTACCTGTAAATCTTGGCGATAATCTGCGCCGTTAAACAAAATTGTTTCTTGGGGTAACAATTCTAAACAAGCGCCTGCATCAATTTGAATATCTAGAGTTTGTCTGGCTTGTAAACCATTACTGCGATAGATTTTACTGGCTGCGGCGGTGGTGATTAAAGCTTGGGTATCGGGTTTAAGGTGAAAATAAGATGATAAGCGATCGCCTCCCACCACACCCCCGGCTGTATGTAAAATCACACTATGACAGACTTTTTCACCTTCTGGGTAAAACGGACGTTGCACTTTGAGGGGTGCTTGATGATGGTTATAAATTAGCTGGGTCGAATTTTGGCGATTCTCATATACTAAGTTTAGTTTTCCCTGCCAAGCTGTTGCTGTTTGTGGTTGATCAATCATTGTGAATCAAAGAAGTTGTCACGCTCAAACTTCCACCTCAGCAATTTTAATTGAAGAAGGCAGAAGGCAGTCCAATGAAAAAATTTCACAACCACACATGAAAATGTCACAGTCTCCAGTCAAGATTATTGTCTGGGAAATCGAAATACCGAACATTTGCCTGTTTGGGCTGGAGTTTCCTCTGGGAACTATTTTAATTTTTCTCGTACTAATGTCTCATTTTTGAAACCAGTCAATACGGCTGTTCCATCTTTAACAAACAATGGACGTTTGAGTAACATCGCATCAAGTGTGAATGCGTCTATCCATTGTTGTTCACTCCAAGTCTTTTTTTGTTCGCCTAAAGCGCGGTAAGATTGCCCGGAGGTATTTCGCATCACAGCAGAACCCAGGGACTTTACCCAATTTTCGATTTGCTCACGGGTGGGCGGATTTTCTTTGGTGTTGATAAACTCATAGTCAATTTGGTTGTTTTGCAGCCAAGTTAGAGCTTTTTTGCAAGTACCACAGTTGGGTATGCCGTAGACTTGAACAGACATAATTAAATTTGAGCAACAATTTCCAGATATACCATTTATAGGTTTGAGATGATGCCTATGAATTATTTGCCCCTAGTTGGAGGCTATAAAGATTTGCATAGACTCCTTGTTGTTTTATCAGTTGTGTGTGAGTGCCTTGTTCGACTATTTGCCCTTGTTGAATGACTAAGACTTGATCTGCTTGGGTGACGGTGCTGAGGCGGTGAGCAATGACAAAGCTGGTACGACCTTGTAACAACCGTGCGATCGCACTCTGCACTAATGCTTCTGTACGAGTATCAATACTGCTAGTTGCTTCATCTAAAATCAAAATTCGGGGATTAATCAACACCGCACGGGCAATACTAATAAGTTGTCGCTGTCCTTGACTGAGGGGCGCACCTCGTTCACCTAGTTTGGTGGCGTAACCTTGTGGTAAGGAAGTAATAAACTCATGGACATTTGCCAATTGAGCCGCACTTTCAATTTCGGCTTGGCTGGCGTAAGGAGCGCCAAAGGCAATATTTTCGGCGACAGTGCCACTGAACAAAATATTATCTTGCAAAACAATCCCAATCTGACGGCGCAAACTGGCTTGGGTGACACGCCGCACATCAATGTCATCTATTTTGACTGCCCCGCCAGAGACATCATAAAAACGCAATATTAGGTTAATGATTGTCGTTTTACCTGAACCTGTTGACCCGACTAAGGCAATCATTTGTCCAGGACTAGCGTGTAAGTTCACGCCTTTGAGAACCAGTTGCTCTGGATTATAGCCAAAGGTGACATTCTCAAATCTCACCTCACCTTGAATTGCTGGCATTTCTTGGGCATCCGGCGCATCTTTGAGTTGGGCTGGTTCATCTAACAGCAGGAAAATCCGCTCTAGTCCAGCAAAAGCTGATTGGGCTTGGGTGTAAAACTGACTGAGAATTTGAATCGGGCGGAAAAATTGTTGGACGTAGAGTAAAAATGATGTCACCACACCCACGGTTGCGGCTCCAGTAACGGCGAGATAACCACCGAATGCGAGTACGCCTGCGGTGGCGAGGGTGTTGAGAAAATCAATTGAAGGTAAAAAAGCCGCAGTAATCGCCACCGCCTCGACATTGGCATCCCGGTTAGCTGCGTTGAGCAGGTCAAATTCTTGAATGTTGATGTGTACGCGGTTAAATGCTTGGGCTTCACGCACACTACTAATATCTTCTTCTAATTTGGCTGAGAGGTCGCCAATGGTTTGCCGGGTGACGCGGAATTTAGTTCTTGCCCAACGAGCAAATAAGCTGGTGGTAAAAATCATCAGTGGTACAACTAGGTTACTCAATAAACCGAGTTGTAAATTAATAGCCAACATCGCAATGACAATTCCAACCAAACTAAAAACGTTACCCAACATTTGGGCAACGGTTTGTCCGAATGCTTGATTGACGGTATTGACATCATTTAGTAAGCGACTCATCAAATCGCCTGCTTCACTGCGGTCAAAAAAGCTGAGTGGCAAACTCTGAATTTTCAGAAAGATATCTTGGCGCAGTTGTGCCAATAATCGCTGCATAATCCAGCCGACACGCACAATTTGACCACGGGTTGCCGAAATACCAAGTACGTAGAGTAATGCTAATAGTCCTAACAGCAGCAACAACCCAGATAAATTACCTTGGGCAATTAGATGGTCAACTGACCAACCAAGTAAAAAAGGTGCGATCGCCTGAGTTGATGCACCAATTAGTACTAATGTCAAGGCAATGGGAATTTCTTTGCGATATGGTCGCAGGTATTGTAAAAATCGCCTGACGGTTGAGAGTTGCTGAGTTGCCAGTTGCTCAGATGCAACAATTGGGCTTGTAGCTCTCATAAGAATTTTGGATTTGGGATTTGAGATTTTGGATTGGGAATGGCTGTCTGCGGCTGGTGGCAATTATGGTTTCAATTGCGACAATTTCTATTGTATTTAATTCTGGAACTAGAAAATTCAACGCTGACAACCAGTCATGTTTATGTTGACTGAAACATCACCAAACCAAATTCTTCGCCAGTGGGACGAAAGCCAATCGCCTGGTATGCTGCTAGGGCTGGATAATTTTCTCGATTGGTGAATAAGATAGCACGTTCAACTCCGTGCGATCGCGCTTCTAATAATGAGCCAGCTACTACACATTTGGCGTAACCTCTACCCCTTAAAGCTGGTGGTGTCCATACGCCACCAATCTGCACAATATCAGGTAGCCAAGCATTAAAAGTTGTATAAGCGATGGGCATATCTTGGGCGACTAAAATCCAATGTCTCGCCCTGGCTTGGCGTGCTTCTAACTCACGGCGACAATTCACGACTAAATCAGGGGTGTGGGGGTGTCCCAAGGCTTCTATATTGTAGTCAGCACACCAATGGCTAAGTAAGTCAAATTCTTCTGGGTAAGGCAAGCGACATTCAACTTCTCCTGATGCTAAAGCTGGAGGTACTTGTAAATTTGGCAAGGCTAAAGACAACAATATTTCACTGTCATCAAGTTGAGTTGGTTGTTCAACTAGTCCCAAAACTTGCTTAGTGGCTGTAACTTGCACTGTAGGGCCGGCAATTCCCGAAATCTGGCGATGGGACTGGTTGACTACTGCTTGTACCACTTCCGCCAGATGCGCTGGTGCTTGAACTATGAGCATCCCATTCCAATAATGTGCGGCGACTGCAACTATAATTTCATTAGCGATCGCGGCTATGTATGTTCCCTGAAACCTTGCACCTTGGTCGAGTAACCCTGCTTCACGCCAATTTGAGCGCAAAAACATTGAAGTATCGGCGTGTTGCAACAAAAAGTTTTCGAGCAATGCTTCATCGCCAGGTTCCAAGGTTTTTAAGGTAGCCACACAAAACTCCGCTAGTTGAGTTAGAAAGCCATGTTGATAAATGATTGCAAGGGTTAATCAGACATTGCTGTTACTCTAACTTAGTCAACCAGAAAATACTACATTTAATTTGGTGGATCAAAGCGATTCACTACCGTAGCCCACAAAATCATAGGTGAACCTACCGCTAAACAAAACAACCACTGTGACAAGTCCAAAGGTGCTGTTTCAAACACTTCATTAATTAACGGCACATGAGCAAAGGCAATTTGCAAAATAATTGCGCCTACAATTCCTAATCCAATGGCAGGGATATCAACGTTTTCTTTGATTGTGCCGTCCATTTTGGCAATCAAGTTGGGAATTAATTGGCTGATACTCAATAAATAAAATATGCGTCCAGCAATTAGAGAGTTAATTGCCATTGTTCTCGCTAAATCTATATTGCCTGTGGTTTGGCGGATATATTCAAATACCCCAAATATCACAATCCAATTAAACAAAGAAATTGCCAAAATTCGTTTTAACCTGCTGCCAGAAAGTAGAGGTTCATTAGGATGGCGGGGCGCTTGCTGCATAACACTTTGGGCTTTTGGCTCAAAGGCTAAGGGAACCGTCATCGTGATGGAATTGAGCATATTGAGCCAAAGAACTTGTAAGGATAAAATTGGCAAATCTCTGGCTAGTAATGTGCTAATTAAAATTGTCATTGATTCCCCGCCATTAACAGGCAAGATAAAGCAAATTGCTTTGAGTAGATTTTTATAAACGGCTCTTCCTTCTTCTACTGCCGCTTCAATGGAGGCGAAATTATCATCGGTAAGTAGCATATCTGCGGCTTCTTTGGCGACTTCTGTACCAGCACCACCCATCGCAATCCCAATATCTGCTTGTTTTAAGGCTGGAGCATCGTTGACACCATCTCCTGTCATAGCGACAATTTCGCCTTTTGATTGCAAGGCTTCGACTAAACGCAGTTTTTGTTCTGGGGCGACACGGGCAAAAACTACACCTTCTTCGGCAACTTGGGCGAGTTCGGCTTGATCCATTTTTGCGAGTTCTGTCCCGGTGAAAGCCAGAACAGAGCCATTTTTATTAATGCCCATCCGACGAGCGATCGCTTGGGCTGTGATTGCATGATCACCAGTAATCATTTTTACCTGAATCCCGGCTTCTTGACAGGCTTGTACTGCCTTAATGGCACTTTCACGCGGTGGATCAATCATTCCTTGCAAGCCGATGAAAGTTAACCCAGTCTCAATATCTGGATGATCAACTGTATTCTGCTCGTCGGGGACTGCCTTTTTTGCCAAAGCTAAAACCCGTAAGCCTTGCCGCGCCATAATATTAACTTCGCGCTCGATGCTGGTTTGTCGTAATGTTTCTACACAATCCAAGGGGCGGAGTTGTCCCTCAGTATTTAACATCAAGGTGCAGCGTTGGAGTATTGCTTCTACGGAACCCTTAACATAAATAGTTTTACCTTGAGGTGTGACGTGCAGAGTCGCCATGTATTGAAAGTCTGATTCAAAGGGAATTGCATCTAGTCTGGCCATTTCTTGGGCGAAGATTGACTGATTAAAACCGCCTTTGTGGGCTGATGTAATCAACGCTCCTTCTGTGGGATCTCCCATGACTCCCCACTTGCCATTTTTCTTTTCTAAATGAGAGTCGTTACACAACAAGCCGGCAATTAAGCATTCTTGTAAACCTTTATCGCTATTGAGGTTCACGGGTTTGTCATCAATTAAGATTTCCCCATCTGGTGCGTAACCTATGCCACTGACAGTATATTGATGTCCTCCAGCGTAAATTGCTTGTACTGTCATCTGGTTTTCTGTCAAAGTTCCAGTTTTATCGGAACAAATTACAGTTGCACTCCCTAAAGTTTCAACGGCTGGTAATTTACGAATAATTGCGTTGCGCCTAGCCATCCGGGAAACACCTATGGCTAAGGTGACTGTAACTACTGCTGGTAATCCTTCCGGGATGGCACTGACTGTTAAAGCGACAGCTGCTTCTAAAGCTTCTTGAAAACCGCGAAAGCTTAATCCGACGACGAAGCAGAGGGTTGCTAAACCTAATACCATATACAGCCAATTTTGGCTGAATTTATTGAATTTCCTAGTTAATGGTGTGGAAATATCTGTGTGTTGTTCCATTAACTGGGAAATCCGCCCTGTTTCAGTGCTGTTACCCGTAGCAACTACAATCCCAGTACCTTGCCCAAAGGTAACAAAGCCACCTGCGTAAGCCATGTTTTTGCGTTCGGCTAAGGCTGTATCTGGCTTGATAGTTTGTATATTTTTTTCTACTGCTACAGACTCACCAGTTAACGCTGATTCATCAATTTGTAAATTTTTAACTTGAATTAACCGTAAATCTGCTGGGACTTTATCACCGGAAGTCAGTAAAACAAGGTCTCCTGGGACTAACTCTCTAGAAGGAATGCGGATTTTTTGACCATCACGGAGGACTGTCGCTTCTGTGGTAATGGCTTGGGCTAATGCCGCGATCGCACCTTCGGCTTTTGATTCTTGCACAAACCCAATGATGGCGTTGGTAGTAGTCACACCCCAAATCACACCAGCATTCACCAAGCTGCCAGTTAAGGCTTTGACTAAACCTGCACACAGCAAAATAATCAGTAGTGGTTGGTTAAATTGCAGTAAAAATTTTAACCACCAAGCTTTGCCTTTCTTGCCTGTCAGTTCATTTGCCCCGATCTCGGATAGTCGCTGCTTGACTACTGCACTACTCAAGCCATATTCGACATCAGTTTGTAATTGGGCGATCGCATCGGCAATCTCTAACGTATGCCAAACACTAGGCTGTTGTTCTTGAGGTGCGGTGAAAGTTACTGCCTGTGCCATACTCAATACCTTTATTTTGGTGTTTGAATATATTTAACACTAAAAAATAGTGCAGAAGTAAAAATGACACTAATTAAAATTGATACAAATCATAGTTATGTTCAATGGTTGCGAAGTGAACATCGAAGTGAGTATGCTTGCCCTTACAGTGGGGATAAAAACTCAAGGCAAAAAGTACGTGAATTTAGATTTGTCTACGCCTTTACAACTAATTGGGCGATCGCTAGAATTTCAGAGGATTGTAGAAGTATTAGCCCAAGATGGAGACTTGCTAATTACTGGGGTTCCTGGTAGTGGAAGGCGAACTCTGGTACGAACAGCAGCCCAAGAAGTTGGGGCGATAGTTTTGGAGATAGACTGCATCCGCGCTACTGATGGGGATAGATTTATCCAACTGCTGGCGGAAGCGATTAGTCAAAACTGGCAAGCAACAGCAATTCAAGACTGGGTAAACAACTTTGGCAATGAGTTTTTCATCTATCATCCAGAAAGGAAGCTCAAGCTATTGCGTTCTTTAAACCAAAAGCAACAATGGCAAGCATTTGAAATTTTGCTCAATTTGCTGCAAATCATGGCTGTGAATTTAAATCAGCGTGTGGTGTTGATTTTGCAGAGTTTTCCCCATATTCGTTCTTGGGATCGGAATGGTTTGTGGGAGGGTACATTTAGGAGAGAAATTAATGTGCATACTCATGTCAGCTATGTTTTAGTAGCAACCATCGCTGAGAGTAGCCATCATACAGATGAGACCAACTATCCTTTAGAAACTATCCAGTTAGCACCTTTACCTAGAGAAGTTTTAGCATTATGGGCGCGAGAAACATTACATACACAAGGACTGAAATTTGATTCTCGTTCTCAGGCACTGCAATTATTTTTAGATGCTGTACAAGGACATATTGGTGATGCAATGGCGATCATTCGTCGCTTACAAACTTTTTCTGGTAATGATGCTTTAATTAGTGAATTTGCTGTGCAGCAAGCAATAGAAGGTTTACTGAAAGATTTATCTTTAACTTTTGAATCTTTAGTGATGTTATTGCCAGCAAATCAGTTACATCTTTTAGAATCTTTGGCTTTAGATCCTACAGATAAGCCACAAAGTAAAGAATACATTCAAAAACATGGTCTGTCTAGAGGTGGTAGTCTGCAAGGTTCCCTAATTGGATTGCAGCACAAAGGTTTAATTTATAATGCTGAACATGGTTATAGACTAGCGTTACCTTTATTAGCTTTATGGTTGCGACATAAATTAAGTTAGAGATGTATACAGCGTTTCTCAGCTAGTAGTAGCGTGACAGGACTAAAATAGTGCATTAGTAAAAAGTGGAAAACATTGATTTATCTCAATTGAATCCAAAATATATTGCAACATTTAAGGCTAGACAGTCCACTAGTTTATACCAATTCGCAATTCGCAATTCGCAATGACGCGACGCTCATTCCTCGCTAACGCAATTAAGAAATCTAGCTCCAGTAGACTTTCCTAATTTCTATCTGTCGCATTCTTTTCTTAAATTGGTGTTATGTAGGCTTTGAGTCATAAAGTTATGTCAAAGTGCTGAGTCACAAGACAAAATTTCATGCTTCAGACTTGATAAAGTTTTTCCCAATTAGGAATAGCCTCACGTTGAGCAATTAATAATTGTTGAATACCTTTTTCGGCAAAATCTAACAACTGATTTAACTGAGTGCGAGTAAAACTACCTTCTTCTGCTGTTCCTTGAACTTCAATAATTCCCAGGCGATTATCCATAACAACGTTGAAATCGACTGTAGCGGCCACGTCTTCTGGGTAGTTTAAATCTAGATATGGTTCACCGTCTAATAAGCCTACAGAAACGGCTGCTACTTGTCCAGATAAAGGCGATCGCTCTAACACCCCGCGCTGTAATAATTGCGAAATTGCCTGCGCTAAAGCCACAAAACCACCTGTAATGGCTGTGGTTCTGGTTCCTGCATCGGCTTGCAAAACATCAGCATCTACAGTGATGGTACGTTCTCCTAAAGCTTCAAAATCTAAGGTAGCTCTTAAGCTACGTCCGATTAACCGTTGAATTTCTTGCGTCCTTCCCGACAATTTCAACAATTCCCTTTCCTGGCGTTGCTGGGTGGCGGCGGGTAACATTCGGTACTCAGCCGTTAACCAACCTTTGCCACTTCCCGTTAAAAATCTCGGTACTCCCTCAGTCACGCTGACATTACAAAGTACCTGAGTATCGCCGCATCTAGCTAACACTGAACCAGGCGCAAAGCGAGTAAAGCCAGACTGAAAGCTTACAGGACGGAGTTCGTAAGGTTGTCTGCCATCGGGACGCTGCCATGCCATTGAATTTGCCTCAAGATTTTCCTATTAGAATACTGTGGGAAGTGTGAAGTCTGAAATTTGCAATCTGAAATTTTATCTTTTGACTCAAAATGCACACTGAGCGAAGTCGAAGTTTACGACACTCAGCACTCAGCACTCAACAGCAAATTCAAAATATTCTGTTCGACCATATCGGGTGGTTGATCGCCGTTGATGGTTAACAGGCGGCGGCGACGATCGTAATATTCTAGGATGGGGATAGTGCGATCGTAAAAGAGTTCTACACGACGCTGGACGATTTCTGGTTGGTCATCTGGAAGAGAACGCCCCAAGGAACGGCTAACCATGACGGCTTGTGGGACTTGTAAATAAATTGCCCAGTCGAGTTTCTGTCCTAGAGTATCCAATAAAAAATCTAGTTCTTCCGATTGAAAGGCAGTGCGGGGATAACCTTCTAATATCCAACCACAACCAACATCAGGCTTGGTCAGGCGCAGGCGCATTAATTCAATCATCATTTCATCGGGAACTAACTCGCCTCTGGCTACGTAGGGTTGTGCATGGCGACCAAGTTCGCTATAGTTAGCGATCGCTTCCCGTAAAATTTCACCCGTAGAAATCTGAGGTATATCAAAGTGTCTGCCCAGCCTTTGCGCTTGAGTGCTTTTACCTGATCCTGAACCTCCCAGAATCACTAATTTCACTTGATTTCACTCCTCATCTGGTAAAATTCACAACATTCTACTCTGTTTTTTCCAAATTCAGAGTTCTGATGAGACTCGGCTAATTTCATTCATGGCTCCAAATTTTGCGATCGTGTTGCGACTAGTTTCATCCAAAAAACAAAAATGTCAATAAGTAGTAGTACAAAATTAAATTCATTATTGGAGGTAAGGAACAGGGAACAGGGAAAGAAAGTGTGTGATGAACGCTGGGTGAGTACTTATCTCATCCCAATGTTGGATTTTGGATGACTTTTCCGTTCCAGCCTTACCCATTCCCTACTCTCTACTCCCTATTTCCCTTTCCTCAGAACACCCTTGTCAAAATCAGGTTAATCATATAAATAGATTTGAACCACTCTCAACAGAACATATTTATTTTTTTGTAATTTTCTAAATTTTCCTTATGGTTGCCCAGTTAGAATCTTTCAGCACCAATTCGACCATTTCCTTACCAAATCCAGTAGAAGGGCTTGTGCAGGTTTTCACCAGTTCTCACCGTAACTTTTTCACTACTGTTATGGCGCAAGCCTTGAGAATTGCTGGTCAAGGCACATCTGTATTAGTAGTACAGTTTCTTAAAGGCGGTATCGGTCAAGGACAGGACAAACCAATTCAGTTAGGACAGCATCTCGACTGGATACGCTGTGATTTGCCTCGCTGTATCGATACACCACAACTAGACGAAGCCGAAAACCAAGCTTTACAAAAATTATGGCAACATACTCAAAATGTCGTCTACGAAGGTAAATATTCCTTGGTAGTTTTAGATGAGTTAAGTTTAGCCATCAACTTTGGCTTGATTCCTGAAGCCGATGTTTTAGAGTTTCTGGCAAAACGTCCGCCCCACATCGATATCATTCTCACAGGCCCAGAAATGCCCAAATCCTTATTAGATGTCGCTGACCAAATCACCGAGATTCGCCGGAGCGATCGCCCCTAAACAAAATACTCCGTTCACGATATTCTAGTAGTTCGGTTGGAATTACCTGTGAACTTGTGATTAAGAACGATAAATGGATTACCGAAATGGCTCAACAAGGGATGATTTCACCCTTTGAGCCAAGCTTAATCCGAAAAGTGCAGAAAGAAACATCTGTAGATGCTCAACCCGTTATCAGCTACGGTCTTTCTTCTTATGGCTACGATATTCGCCTCTCCCCGGCTGAGTTTCGGATTTTTCGCCACATACCGGGAACTGTGGTTGACCCCAAAAACTTTAATCCGCACAATTTAGAGTCAACACCACTGCATACAGATGTCAATGGCAGTTATTTTATTTTGCCTGCTCACAGCTATGGGCTGGGCGTTGCTTTAGAACGACTAGAGGTTCCAGATAATATTACAGTAGTTTGTATAGGTAAAAGCACGTATGCAAGGTGCTTTAGAGGTGATACTCGTGTAGCTCTAGTGGATGGCACATCCCCAACGCTAGAAGAAATGGCTGAACGCTCTGAAAATGGAGAAAAATTTTGGGGCTATAGTATTGGTCAACACGGAAGAATAATAGTCACTTTACTAGAAAATCCCAGATATATTGGGCGAGATTCTTTATTGGAAGTAACTTTAGACAATAACGAATCAATATTTTGTACACCAGATCATCTTTTTATGACTAGAGATGGTCGAATGGTTGAGGCTCATACTCTCAAACCACAAGATTCTTTAATGCCTCTTTACCGTCAGGTTGCTCGTGGTTATGAGATGGTGTATCAACCGCTTAACGGTCATCTTTATCCGACTCATCGATTGAGTGATGAGTGGAATTTATATTACGGAATTTACGAGAATACGCCTAACACTCACCGCCATCATGTTGATTTTAATCGTTTAAATAATAATCCTTGGAATATTGTGAGAATGGATGCCTCGGCACACATTCGATTACACAATCAGGAAAACTATGGCGATGAATTTGACCCTGATGAACATGGAGAATCTATCAGAGAAGCTTTTACCAGACTCAAACAAAATGCTGATTGGAATGCAATGTTTTCTCAACAGCAAAAAGAAAAAGCTTTCAATTTCTGGCATGATGCCAAATATGAAGAAATCCGCCAAAGAGTAATTGAAGGGAGAAGAAATTGTTCTGATGATACTCGGCAAGCACATCGTGATGCGATGATTGAGTATTACAAAAATCCCACAGCTAGAGCTTTAACAGGAGAACTGAGTAAACAAGCTTGGGCAAAAGATGACGGTACAAGACGTTATCAGCAATCCCAATTGATGAAACAACTAGCAGATGCTTCCAAGACTCGTCATGAAATTACTGCTGATGTTGTGCGTTCGGCGCTAGATCAAACAGGTTCTATTCGTGGTGCGGCTCGATTACTTAATTGCGATCGCTCTGTATTTAGAAGATTTCCAGACGTTATACAATCGTTTAGAGGTTTATCACAAACTCATTCTGTCAAAAACCACAAAGTTACCTCTGTAAAAGAAGTACCTGGTATTCACGATGTTTATTGTTTAACAGTACCAGAAGCAGGTAATTTTGCCTTAGAAGCAGGAGTTTTCGTGCATAATTGCGGCATAATCGCCAACCTAACTCCTGCGGAAGCGGCGTGGCGCGGTCATTTAACCTTAGAATTTTCCAATTCTTCTAGTGCTGACTGTCGTATATATGCTAATGAAGGTGTAGTACAATTGCTCTTTTTAGAAGGAGAACCCTGTGCGATTAGTTATGAAGCAAGACAGGGTAAATATCAGGATCAGTTAGAAATTGTCACCATAGCTCGCGTCTAGTTTAAATTCACAACCACAGGTTACGGTTAATTTTACCTGTGGTTTTTATGTTTGTTGTGTGCGTAGATGCAAAGCGGCTTGTCACCAGATATCGCATCATTAATAGACCTCTTGCATAAATATTTTTTTGTCTCGCGCATAGACGCGATAGCGGCTTCCCGCAGGGTAGGCGCAAAAGCGCAAAGAAAAGCTCGCAAATAATAACTTTTACAAAAAGTTTAATCTTAAATATATTGCCTCATCCAAAATCTAGGATATAACTATCAATAATAATTTTTGATAGATACTAGATTAGGAGTTAAATATAAAATGGGCGCAGAACCTTGGCACTATTTTGTGCCTTACGAAGAAAATGTAAATTTTACATTACAAAATTTGCGTCAGCAAGAATTTAAAGCTGGAAACTACTATGGTAGTGAATTTAATCCAAAGAGTATAGATGAAGCCGTTGCTAATGTAGAACCTGATGGAACAGCTTCTATTTTAGATATGTTTGCGGTTACAGATCATCCTGAAACATTTGCTGTTTGTCCAGTCTCTACCGATGATTTAATCAGATGGTTTGGCACTGATAAACCAACGCTTCAAATGGTGCAATCAATTCTTGTAGAAGAAGAACAGCCAGATGCTTGTGAAGAGTTTTGGGATAGTATTGGACGAGGTGAAGGGAGATACATAATCATTTACGATGAAGACGAACCATTTGAAATCTTCTTCGCAGGTTATTCTTTTGACTAGCTTATAATCTTGTACTAAGAAATCTTTGCGTCTACCGTGCGGGAAGCCGCTACCGCGTCTATGCGCGAGACTAAAAATTCTGGTTTTCATCGAGGTCAGCTTGTAACAATAATTCCAACTAAAACCCTTAACAATTCCTCCAATTCTTCAGGAACCCTATAAAGTTTCAAATCTTGCGAAATTATCTTTTCTTGACGGTGTAATATTCCAAATCGCCAGTCTTCTCCTGTAGTCACTGCACCATATAAAATTGGCGTTGTTGATTCTATCCATTGGTCAAGTGCAATTAATTCAACTGCTAATTGAGTAAAGCCCCGTCCTAAATCAGATTGTTTAGCTTCAACTACTAACATTCCCACATCACCGTTGATGTAGTAATCAAAGCTTCCTTTTAATTTTTCATTTACATTAACAGGATATTCAATATTTAATTGAGCGTGAGTTTCGGCACAAATTTCTAGTAGTGTGGGTGCAATTAATACTTCTCGTCTTGCAGTTTCACTAATTGGGTTGACGTAGGTTAAATTACGTTGCAAATAACGACTCAAAAATTCTAAACAATTCAGTTTCTCTTCATATCTTGGTAAGTCCAGCTGCTTGCGTTCGTATTTAAAATCAAATTCTGCAAGAATGTCGGCTGGCGCGTAAGGTAATTCAAAATATTTGCTAAAGGTATAGCTTGCACCAGGTTGAAGAATTGGCGGGCGAGTCATATTAGTATTTAATTATGGGCGATCGCACATCATTATCTAAGAGTATCGGGCGAATAGAATTCACTACTACACAAACAAAGTCCGCCTGCGCGGACTGAAAAAAATCCTTGGTTTTTAACCCGCGCAGGAGGTCACTGAGCTTGTCGAAGTGTGGGTTTTGCCTGTGTAGCTGCGATTTCCAATCGCCGAGGATAGTATTAATTTAGACTAAAACATCCTGTAATTTTGCTACCATTTCCGCCCGTGCTGATACTTCTAGCTTGCGAAACATCCGCTTTAAAGCTTGCTTAACTGAGTTTTGCGTAATCCAGAGTTTTTCACCAATTTCGGCGTTAGTTAAACCTTGGGCTACCAATTCCGCGATTTCTAACTCGCGTGGTGTCAGGCGGCTAACTAAAGGCGAAATTGTGGGTTTTGCCCTTAAAGTGGCGAGTTTAGCAGACAAATGCAAGCATACAGCACTCAAATCAGCTAAATCGTTGCCATCAAAGGCAGGCTTGCCGCGATCGCGTGCTAAGTGTAAAGTACCAACTAACTGACCATCGCAAACAATCGGCCCTGTCATGACGTGTTCGTGGTCAGAACGAGAGCAAAAATTTTTCCAGTCGCCTGGAGACAATAATAATTGCTCATGGGCGGGAGCGTGACGCTCAACAACATAGCGTCCGACAGGGTTCCCCTCTAAACATACTGAGGGAATAGCGGGAATATCAATTTCGGTTGGTGCTGTTTCATCTAAAAGATAAATACCCCAATGCTGCACGCCAAAATGGTCGCTAATTTTATCCTTGAGAGCTAGATGTAATTCTTGCTCATTACGGACACTAGCGATCGCACCAAATACAGCATGAAGAGAATTAGCCATAAGTGTACCCGATTGGGGACTATGCTCTGCTCGACAATTACATCTATGCTAATACCAGCAAGAATAAAACGCTATTATCACTGGATACGCTAGGAGAAGCACATGACAGTTACCAAACTCTCTGCTCAGGAACTTTTCCGGGCTGCTTATGAAAACCGTTACACATGGGATAATAATTTCCCTGGTTATACCGCAGATGTTACCTATAAGTATGACGATAAAGTTATTACAGGTAAAGTCATCATCAATGCTGAACTCAAAGCAGAAGTTCTGGGAGTAGAAGACGAAGCCGTTAAAAAAGCTATCCACGGTCAAGCTTGGGAAATTGCCATTCACCGTGTCCGTCGTAGTTTTGAACAAACCCACGGCGAAAATACTTTTAGCTATGGTGACACCGACTTAAGCGATGCAGTCGAAATCATCCTTGGTGGTAAAGGTACTGGCGATAAATATAAAGTCCGCAATAACGAAGTTAGCTTAGTTCACCGTCACATTCATGGCGTGGTCGTGACTATCAACACTTTCAGCAGTCATGACACTGGCGAAGGCTACTTATCCCACACTTATGACTCTGTTTACCATGACCCCAACACTGGCGAACAGAAGGGTGGTAGAAGCGAATTTACCGATGAATATGAAAAAGTAGGTAAATACTTTATTCTCAACCGTCGAGAAATTCGCACCGAAACCAATGGACATCTGAATATTCAAGAATTTATTTTCTCGAATATTCAATTGTTGGAACCTGCGGCTTAAGTTATCTGGGCTTACGCACCAAGGTTGGGTGTGAGGGTGTAAAGGTTTTGGATACACCCCTAAACCCCCACACCCTCCTATAGACCCTTGATTTTTTCTCATTGCGTCAGTCATATTAAAACTAAAAGCGATCGCCCTAACATCGTACAGGCGATCGCTTTTAATCTTTGGGTCAAGTGATGCAGTGGATTGCTTGCAGGATTCACCATTTCCGCATTTTCGTTATGTCTTAGCACTGATGCAAAGCCGATCCCAATCCAAAATCTAAAAAGAGATTACCCCAAGGAGGGTAGATGCAATCACACCATTTGTGCTGTACTTTCAATAACTATTAACCAGTAATAATTCCTGAAGTCACTGACTCTTGGGATGACTGATTGTTCAATGGGGTGCGCTGTTGCTGAGATTGGCGCATTTTATCAGGATTTAGCTGCTTTTTTATTTAACTGTTGAAAAGCAGCTGTGCTGAACTGAAAAAGTGCTGAGTACTAAGTGCTAAATGCTGAGTAAAAATACTGCTCTTTTGTCTCCAGCCTCTAGTACTTAGTCTCTAGTCTCTCTTTCATGAGTACTAGCTGATATACCAGCTTTCAGCTATCAGCAGTCAGGTTAAACAGTCAAAAGCTGACGGCTGAATGCTGAAAGCCTTTTAAGCCATTTGGTTTTCAATCGCCCACCGCGCTAATTCAGTGCGGTTATGGAGATTGGTTTTGCCCAACATATTGGACACATGGCTTTCAACGGTACGCTGACTAACGTTTAATTCTTCAGCAATTTCTCGGTTCGCTAAACCCCTGGCTACGAACTGTACTACTTTCAGTTCGGTTGGAGTTAGCTGCACATCAAAAGGAACTTGAATACGAGAACCGTTTTCCCCGCCTTTGGCTTGGTGTTCCTTCCAACGGATAGTTTGTTTCAGCGAAGATTCTACTTGTGCTACGAGTTCTTCTGGCTCAAAAGGCTTGACCATATATACGTCAGCGCCTTTATTTAAACCTTTAACTCGGTCTGCACTTTGTCCCTTGGCTGATAGGAATAAAACAGGAATCCAACTAGTACGTTCGTTTTGCCGGACTTGTTCCACAAAAGTGTAACCGTCCATTTCCGGCATCATTACGTCACAGATGATCATATCTGGAACATCATGCTCTAGAATTTCCAGAGCTTCGCGTCCATTTTCAGCAGTGACGACTTCATATCCTCTAAATTCCAAGTAATCCTTTACCAGCAAGATGAGGTTAGGGTCGTCATCAATTAGTAGAAGGCGTTTGTGATCTTTCATGCTGGGCTCTTTCATAGCAGTGGCACTTGTCGCGCTTCGATCCATCAAGGTCTTGAATGGTTATCCTTAATAATGGTGGATTTATCGAGATGTTGTCTTTTTTCCCACTTAACTTGCCTTTGCGTCCTCGAAGTCTCAAAAGCGGTTCTCACCTTATTTAAGACCACTAACTCATTGGCAAAAGTCCGGTAAGGATACGTAGAGCAGTAGTAATTATAATGCGCTATTATATATCGCTTTGAAAGGTACGGGTGAAAAAACACTGATTGAATAATAATCATCTGCCATTCACTAGTAAGTATTGGCTTGTGATGACCCCAGCTTTATAACAACCTGCACTTTCATCAGCGTACTGCTTTACTATATCCTGCGGATGTGAAGCCTTATCAGATGTTAACAAGCAAGTAGGGGAATTTCCGGCAAAGATGGGTTAAAAATGCAAATCTTCTACCACCATTATGCCGATCAAGTATGTTTGGATGATCCTCTCAGTAACTTGCAAATTTGCTTGGCGATACCAGACACCACCATCCGAGCAGAAAACCATTATCTGTCTAGAACAACAAAGTGGCAAGCAATTGTCTTGAATTGTCAAGATGCAGAGGGGTAAACTTTTATCGCTTTTCACCAAGTTTGAGTTCTTGATTAGCTGATTTAAGCCTTCCCAGAACTACCAAATAACTTGCTGTTAACCAGAGTTAGCAACTGTGTGGTCAGCACACATAAAAATATGTCGCTGATTTTTGGCAATTCCTAAAATTTTTACACAATTACTTAAGGTTTTCTTGTGGTCTACATATTTAATGGTTTGGTCGATGTGATAGTTGTTGAATCTTGGTATTGTTACTCATTTGTAGCTCCCTGTTTACTGTTCTATAACAATTTCCAAGCTTTGCAAATAAAGTTGACCATATAAAAATATTCGTAACTTACGGATGGAAATCAGAAAATTAAACCTAATTAGGTACTAATACTTAAGTGAACTTCCGATTACTGAGGGTTAGGGAGTGGGGAAAGGAGGGGTTTAGGGGTGTAAGGGTGTGGGGAAAAGAAGGGCAGAGGGGCAGGGGTGCAGAGGAGATGGGGAGTAGTGTGCAGTGAAACAAAGAGAAATTTTTATAGAAAGTTTTCTCCTCCGCTCCCTTGCTCCCCTGCTTTCTTCCAAGAGTTCGGAAACCCGTACATCACAAAATGTTGCCATTGCAGGCTTTTCTTCGGTAAATTAGCACTCAGGAGTTGAGAGTGCTAACTCTGGAGAAATTTGTATGGCAGCTGTATCTTTAAGCGTATCTACAGTTAAACCTTTAGGCGATCGCGTTTTTGTCAAAGTAAGCGCATCAGAAGAAAAGACCGCTGGTGGTCTTTACTTACCCGACACCGCCAAAGAAAAACCCCAAGTAGGGGAAGTTGTTGCTCTTGGAGCTGGCAAACGTAACGATGACGGTAGCCGTCAAGAGTTAGAAGTCAAAGTTGGAGACAAAGTGTTGTACTCCAAATATGCTGGCACAGATGTGAAACTCGGCACGGAAGAGTATGTACTGCTCTCTGAAAAAGACATTCTAGCAATCGTTTCCTAGTCAAAAGTCACAAGTCACAAGTCAAAAGTCCCTGGACAAATGACAAATGACAAACAACCACTGACAAAAAATAACTGACACAGGAAGATTAACAACTATGGCAAAGCGCATTATTTACAACGAAAACGCACGTCGCGCCCTAGAACGAGGCATTGACATCTTAGCTGAGGCTGTAGCTGTGACCCTCGGCCCCAAAGGTCGTAACGTAGTTCTAGAGAAGAAATTTGGCGCACCACAAATCGTCAACGACGGTGTGACCATCGCAAAAGAAATCGAATTAGAAGATCATATTGAAAACACTGGCGTTTCTTTGATTCGTCAAGCGGCTTCTAAAACCAACGACGCTGCGGGTGATGGTACCACAACCGCAACCGTATTGGCTCATGCGATCGTGAAAGAAGGCTTGCGGAACGTAGCAGCTGGCGCTAACGCCATCCTGTTGAAGCGCGGTATTGATAAAGCTACCACCTTCTTGGTAGAAAAAATTGCCGAACACGCTCGTCCTGTAGAAGATTCCAAAGCTATTGCTCAAGTTGGTTCTATCTCTGCCGGTAACGACGATGAAGTCGGTCAGATGATTGCCCAAGCAATGGATAAGGTGGGTAAAGAAGGTGTAATTTCCTTGGAAGAAGGAAAATCCATGACCACCGAATTGGAAATCACCGAAGGGATGCGCTTTGACAAAGGCTATATCTCTCCTTACTTCGCAACTGATCCTGAGCGGATGGAAGCAGTATTTGATGATCCTTACTTACTGCTGACCGATAAGAAAATCGCTTTAGTACAAGATTTAGTACCTGTTCTTGAGCAAGTTGCACGTCAAGGCAAGCCCTTGGTAATTATTGCTGAAGATATTGAAAAAGAAGCTTTAGCAACCTTAGTTGTTAACCGCCTGCGTGGTGTGCTGAACGTAGCTGCTGTAAAAGCACCTGGATTTGGCGATCGCCGCAAAGCTATGCTAGAAGACATCGCTATCCTCACCGGTGGTCAACTCATCACCGAAGATGCAGGTCTGAAGCTAGAAAACACCAAGCTTGATGGTTTAGGCAAAGCTCGCCGCATCACCATCACCAAAGACAACACCACAATTGTTGCTGAAGGTAACGAAGCTGGCGTTAAAGCTCGCATCGAACAAATTCGCCGTCAAATGGAAGAAACCGAATCTTCCTACGACAAAGAAAAATTACAAGAACGTCTGGCTAAATTGGCTGGCGGTGTAGCTGTAGTCAAAGTTGGTGCAGCCACCGAAACCGAAATGAAAGACAAGAAACTCCGCCTCGAAGACGCTATCAACGCTACCAAAGCTGCGGTAGAAGAAGGTATCGTTCCTGGTGGTGGTACAACTCTGGCTCACCTCGCTCCTCAACTCGAAGAGTGGGCTAAAGCTAATCTCAAAGATGAAGAGTTGACTGGCGCTTTGATTGTCTCTCGCGCATTACCAGCACCTCTGAAGAGAATTGCTGAAAACGCAGGTCAAAATGGCGCTGTCATTGCTGAACGTGTTAAAGAACAAGAATTTAATGTTGGTTTCAACGCAGCTACCAACGAATTTGTTGATATGTTGGCAGCTGGTATCGTTGACCCCGCTAAAGTAACTCGTTCTGCACTGCAAAACGCTGCTTCTATCGCGGGTATGGTGTTGACAACCGAATGTATCGTTGTTGACAAACCAGAACCCAAAGATGCTGCTCCTGCTGCTGGCGCTGGTATGGGCGGCGGCGACTTCGATTACTAATACTCTGTAGTCAAATAAATTAAAAACAGCTGCTTCTCTCGTGGGGGCGGCTGTTTTTTTGTCCTAGCAATATTTGGCTTGTTCCAATGATGTTTCACGCAGAGGAGCCACTGCGTGAAACATCATTGGCGTGCGCGGAGGCGCAGAGAGTTGTTAGAGATTTTCAGGACTTATGCACCAAAATTGTCTGTAGGGATTGGGCATGGGGGTGTAAAGGTTTTGAATACTTACACCCTCATACCCCTGCACCCTGTTCTAAAACCCTATTTTTTCGTTTTTTGCGTAAGTCCTAATTTTGTTCAATTAAGTATAAATCCTCCAACCTCCTGCTCACTGAGCGCAGTCGTTCGCGTTAGCGTCTCCGCAGTCGAAGTTTGGTCACTGAGCGCAGTCGAAGTGATGTTTACGGTGTTCCCACCGCGCCAGAGTAAATTAACCCCCGTTGCACATCCAAGGTTAAAATCGCCCCATCACGAATGACTTGGGTGGCTTTCTTGACACCAACAATCACAGGTACACCCAGGCGTAAGCCAATCACGGCGGCGTGACAAGTCAAGCTTTCTTCCTCAGTGATAATACCAGAGGCTTTGCGGATGGCATCGACAAAATCAGCACCAGTGCGGGGCGCGACTAAGATATCGCCGGGGTTAAAGTTGCTGACATCCATTCCTGTTTGAGCAACTCTGGCGCGACCACTGACAGAACCTTGGCCCAGTCCAATTCCTTGACCTAATATAGCTGTAACTACTTCAACTTTAATTAAGTCTGTGGAACCAGAAACGCCTTGCAGTGTACCAGCAGTCATCACGACCAAATCGCCTTCAAACAGTAATTTATGTTCTTGAGCGACGTTGATGGCTGCTTGGAAGGTTTGACCAGTGGAAGGTAGTCCCAATACTAGTAGTGGTTTTACACCCCAAACTAGTTGTAATTGTCGCGCTACGTTGACATGGGGTGTCACCGCCAAAATAGGGGTATGGGGACGGAATTTAGACACGTTACGCGCCGTCGCCCCAGTTTGGGTTAAGGTCATGATTGCGGCTGCGCCAAGGTTTTCAGCAATTTGACCGACAGCTTGGCTAATAGCGTTGGGAATGGAACGTCTACTATCTCGGAGTTGGCGTGTGGCTGAGTTCCGTTCTTCTTGTTCTATCCGTTCAGCAATCCGCGCCATTGTAGCGACTGCTTCCACCGGGTAGCTACCAACGGCAGTTTCGTTGGAAAGCATGACTGCATCAGTACCATCTAAAATGGCGTTGGCTACGTCTGATACTTCCGCACGGGTGGGGCGGGGATTGCTCACCATGCTATCTAACATTTGGGTAGCGGTGATAATCGGAATCCCCAAGCGGTTGGCTGTGGAAATTAACCGTTTTTGTAATACAGGGACATCTTCGGCTGGTAGTTCAACCCCTAAGTCTCCTCTAGCAACCATTACGCCATCACACAAAGCTAGAACAGCTTCCATTTGTTCAATAGCTTCATGCTTTTCAATTTTGGCAATGACTGGTACTTGCTTGCCTGTGCTAGAAATCAATTCTTTGATTTCGATCACATCTTGGGGGTTGCGGACAAAGGAAAGTGCTACCCAGTCTACGCCTTGGTCGAGACCAAACATCAAGTCCTCGCGGTCTTTGTCGGTCATGGCTTTAATGGACAGGTAAACCCCAGGAAAGTTTACACCTTTGTTGTTAGATAGTTTGCCACCGACTGTTACACGGCAATGCAAATCACCTTTTTCCCGATTGGTTTCTTCCACCACCATCTCGACTCGTCCGTCATCGAGGAGAATTTTCGCGCCGGTTGGGACTTCTTCTGCCAAATATTCGTAGGTTACACAGCTAATTTCTTGTGTACCTACAACTTGGCGATTAGTTAAGATGAAGCGATCGCCTTTTGCTAAAACTATAGACCCATCTTCAAACCGCCCTAAACGAATTTTTGGCCCTTGCAAGTCTTGCAAAATTGCCACTGGCTGATTAAGTTCAAAAGCAGTTTGCCTAATTAAGCGAATATTGCGCTGGTGATCAGCATGAGTACCATGAGAAAAGTTAAGGCGCAGCGTGGTTGCTCCTGCTTCGATAATCGCTTTGAGCATTTCTGGGCTGCTGGTAGCGGGGCCAATTGTAGCGACAATTTTTGTCCGACGTAGAGAATCTCTTAATTGCATAGGGGCTGATTTTAGGGAGCTTATTAAGCAGTCATAGTAAGTTAAGGGAGATGCTGTGTTCAGTTACTGCCACATCAATTTAAGCAGTTAGCGTGGGGCAGATAAAAGGTAGATTTGGGGAAAGATTGTGAATTTAAATCGCTGGATTTCCCTTGGATTATTCCTAGGAACTAGGGAACAGAATAGTTATCGTACACTAAACTTGATGCCCTCTCTCCCCAGGAATATATTTTCTCTCTACTCTTGAATAACTGAGGGACACACCCTAATCATCAGCAAATACTTGGGTTTCGTTTGGAATCATAGCGTTATTCATCTGCTGTGAAGCAGATGTTTAGATAAAAAATTGCTATACAAAACTTCATTAAACTTTATTTTTTACTAATATTGATCGTATATTCGTAATGTTTGAGCAGGTAAGGAGTAAAGAATGCTGGCGTTGGAGGCAGAACAGAAAGTATTGAAAATCCCACCCAAGGAATTCTTAGAGCCTCCTGGTAATTTCAGCCCGACAATGTTAATTTTTTTGTCTGCTGTCACAATGCTGGTGCTATCAAATTTTGGCTACTGGTTGTGGGAATGGCCGCACTGGTTATGCTTTTCGATTAATACCCTAGCTTTGCATGGCTCTGGGACAGTAATTCACGATGCTTGTCACCAGTCTGCACATCGTAACCGGATTATTAACGCGATGCTGGGTCATGGTAGTGCTTTAATATTGGCTTTTGCGTTTCCTGTGTTTACGCGCGTACATTTGCAACATCATGGTAATGTCAATCATCCCGAAGATGACCCGGATCATTATGTCTCTACAGGGGGGCCTTTGTGGTTGATTGCAGTGAGGTTTTTATACCATGAGGTGTTTTTCTTTAAAAGAAAACTGTGGCGGAAATATGAATTGTTAGAGTGGTTTATCAGCCGCTTGATTGTTGTGACTATTGTCTATATTTCCGTTCAGTATGGATTTTTAGGTTACATTCTCAATTTTTGGTTTATTCCTGCCTTTATAGTTGGGATAGCATTGGGATTATTTTTTGATTATCTGCCACATCGGCCGTTTGTAGAGCGCGATCGCTGGAAAAATGCCCGTGTCTATCCCAATCCCATTCTTAATCTCTTGATTATGGGACAAAATTATCACCTAGTGCATCATCTTTGGCCTTCAATTCCCTGGTACAATTATCAACCAGCATATTATGTGATGAAGCCACTTTTAGATGCAAAAGGCTGTTATCAAACTTCGGGATTATTACAAAAAAAAGATTTTTTTGAATTTGTTTACGACATTTTTTTAGGAATCCGCTTTCATCATCACAAGCCAACTGATAACTAAAAGTTGGGAATTTGCTCTAATTAAGTCGGTGGGAAAAAACAAAACTATATTAAGAAAAACCCTCCTGCCTCCTGCCTTTTCCCAACTATAAATATTTACGTAGCTCTACTTCAGTTAGGAATTCAGGATTTCAATTGCTGGCTGTGATGTATGTAAAGTCTGGGGTAAACTCCAGTCGGGACGTAAATTAGAAGCGTGACGTAAATAAATGTGGTGAATTGGCGCAGAGACTGGCAAATAAGCATGAATTAAGAAGCGGACGCAACGTTGTAAACTACCTTCAACGTACATTTGCTGCACATCTAACATTGCAACATTATCCCAACCAGAGCGTGTGCGGGCGATCGCGGCGGGGAAAATCGCATCTAAATCGCGTGTGACTGAAAAAGTCACGCTAATCATGTCTTGTGGTTGAATTTTATTGCGTTGTTCTAGTTCATCTAGCAGTTCTGTAACTGCTTCTCGCATAGCTTCAATTGTATTTTCTGAAACAGTTGTTGCTCCACGAATTGCTCGCATTTGCCATTCCACGCCAAAAATCCTCCTTAATTTATTTGTCCTTTGTCCTTTGTTATTAGTCATTTGTCCTTTACTAATGACTAATGACCAATAACCAATGACATTTATGGTCTATATAACCACAATGGCAGACCACTAGTAGAAATTTCAAATTCTAGCCAGTCAGCACCAGCACCTAATCTTGATGAAACCTGACGACTCCCCGGTAGAATCCGACTTAACAAAGGTTTGGGTTCTTCGAGGGTAAAGTATGGGGTTTTTTCGGGGTCAAGACCGACTAGTTCTGCTGTCCACCGACGCGCATCTTCTTCTGTTCCTAGGCGGTCTACAACACCCAATTCTAAAGCTTGCTGCCCGGTAAAAATCCGGCCATCGGCGAAACTTCTCACAGTTTCTACGGCTAAAGAACGACCCTCGGCGACAGTTTGGACAAACTGCTGATAACTGGTGTCAATCAATTCTTGCAGAATGTGTTGTTCTGGTTCTGTTAATTCCCGATCAAATGCCAAAATGTCTTTGTAAGGCCCTGACTTAATGACTTTGAAAGAAACACCGATTTTGTCGAGCAAGCGTTCTAAGTTATTACCACGCAGAATTACACCAATGCTACCGGTGATGGTTCCGGGGTTAGCCATGATGTGTTCGGCTCCCATACCGATGTAAACTCCACCGGAGGCGGAAATATTACCAAAACTAGCAACAATTTTGATTTTTTCGCGCAGTCGCTTCAGGGCGCTGTATATTTCTTGGGAATCGCCTACTGTTCCCCCAGGGCTATCGATGCGTAAAAGCAAAGCTGGAAATTTCTTTTCTTCTACGGTCTTGAGGGCTTCTAATACACGTTTGCGAGTTGCACTTGCGATCGCACCTGTAATTTCAATCCGCGCAATTTGTTTACGAAACTTGGATTTAAACGGCCAAACCATGAGCAGTCAAAAAACCTCGTATATTATCCCACTATAAAATGCCCAGAGCTTAAAATAAATGGGCATTCCGCTATTCAAGCATAGTTTATCTAGCCCCAAACTTCAGTCTGGGGGCTATGGGCTTTTTTGTGAACAATTTTGCGATCGCAGTTGCTAACTTCTGCCCAACTCCGACTGTGATGATTAATAATTAAGTAATTAATTTTACAAGTTAAACTTATAATGCCTATTCTGAATAGGATGGGATTTAAAATCTCAAACGCTTATTCTAGTTGATTTTTAAACTTTTCCCTAGCCGATTTAAACCTGATGATTTACGCAATTTTTTAAGAATCTATGCGAAGAATTTGACAACGATAATACGCATAAGAATCAAATAATGCGCCGACAAAACTCCAGGTTAAACCGATGATTACTAGCCCGCGTAGGGGTGTACCATTACCAAAAATCGCCAGAAAATGTAATATGCTGGCGGCACTAGCTTCTGTGATTGTTTGTAATCCTGGCAAATAACCAATCACAGCTAAAAGTAACAAGATACCGCCTACGAAAAATATTGGTGCAACAAAGCTAAAAATAACCGTCACTAATAAGGAACGCAGAAAGTTCAACAAAAAAGCCATGAAAGACAACCTCCAGGAAGACAACGCACAACAGCCCAATAACTATCTTTCATCTTCTACAATACGTGCGATCGCCCCTTGGAGGCCAATCTGTCAAAAATCTTAAGTTTTCATTAAAAAAACAGACAGTAACAACACAAGCTGCTTCACGTAAAAATTAACTTGAGCAGCGATAAAATCTTTGCTAATTCAGGGTTTGAGCTTATCTCTACTAAATACCACACATTGTAAACATATATAGGTAAAGCTTTATTTTATGAGAGTAACTTTAAAGTAAGTTAACGTTCACAGAGGGAGTGGGGAGTTTGGGGGGTGGGGGGGGGGGGGGGGTGTGGCTCACAGTAGGTTTTTAACAAAGTGATGAGTAGCGACTCTAAAAATCACGATTGAATCAGAGTTCTATCCCCCTCACACCCCTACACCCTAAATCAAGGTTTTTGGAACATAACGTAAAAAACCTACACCTGTCAGGGGGGGTGTGGGAAGTGTGGGGAGTATTAAGAAATTACTATTGACTATTGGCTATAAACTTTCGCTATTCTTAAGGCAATTACCGAGTTAGCTACAGAACATTGAGCCAGATTACATCTAATTCCAGTTTAGCAGCGTGGGGTCAGCGATTGCTGGCAGCGATTTTTCTGGGTGGACAAGTAATAGTTCACCTGCTGCGCGGCAAGATTCATTGGCGTAACACTTTAGAGCAAATGGCAGCCGTAGGGCCAGACTCTTTATTTATTGCTTTGTTAACTGCAATTTTTGTGGGTGCTGTGTTTACCATTCAGGTAGCGCGAGAGTTTATTAACTTTGGTGCGGGTAATCTTGTGGGTGGTGTATTGGCGGTGGCTTTAACCAGAGAACTTTCACCAGTACTCACAGCCGTGATTTTAGCGGGGCGGGTTGGTTCTGCCTTTGCCGCAGAAATCGGTACAATGCGAGTGACAGAACAAATTGATGCGCTGTTGGTATTAAAAACAGACCCCATCGATTATTTAGTGATTCCGCGCATGATTGCTTGCTGTTTAATGTTGCCAGTTTTAACACTTTTGTCGTTAGTCACCGGGATGTTCGGCGGCTTGATCATTGCCACTCATATATACGGACTGGCTGATACAGTATTTTTAGACTCTGCCCGCAACCTAATAGACACTTGGGATATTGGTAGTGCTTTAGTAAAAGCTGTATGTTTCGGCTTATTAATAGCGGTTGTTGGTTGCAGTTGGGGTTTGACAACCACAGGCGGCGCTAAAGGCGTAGGACAATCAACAACAACTGCTGTAGTCACGGCTTTGCTGCTGATATTTATTAGCAATTTCTTTTTGTCGTGGTTAATGTTTCAAGGTGCGGGTAGTGCGTTTGTCAAAGGGTTTTAAGCGTCAGTAGTCATTGGACTTTTGGCACAAATTTTATGAAATATGAATTTTAAGCTTGAGTCAGTGATTTTATCAGCTGACATAAGATAAAAAAGTTACGGAGTGTTTGAATTGGTTTGAATCCTCCGTGAACACTTCTTTTTGCTCCAAAGTTCAATACAAAACATATTAGACAAACTAACTTAATTGTATTGATTTAGTTACTAAATTGAGGAGAAAGATTACGCACAAGGTTAATAGTGTTATTGCTAGTTAAATGTTCAACTACTTATAAAAGATTAAAAAATATTGAATTCAAGACTTTTTAGGTTGTGGTGAAATCATAAATCTTTGTGATAGCTGATTCAGAAGCATTTGTTAAACAACTAAAGATTCATCCCAACTAATTGGAAAGACTGTTGAATACTTGTGGCGAAAGAGGATTTTTGTTGATGTGTGTATAGTTCACTAGCTTTGCGATAAACCGACAACATTTCCCGCAAATTCTCCACTTGACCATCTTGATTTTTAATATTTAGTAAAACCCAACCTAAATTATGATATGCTTGGGCATAGTTTGGGTTTAAATGAATTGCTTTTTCTAGATGTATGCGTGCTTGCGTCCATTGCCCTAATTTTCCGTATAAAGTACCTAAACGAAAGCAAACAAAAGCATGAGGAGGTAACTTTTGATCGTAAATTTGATAAATTTGGATAGCACCTTGAAGATTTTGTAGATTTTCTTGAGTGATACCATAGTTTATTAGCACCCAGCTAGGAACTTGTGTTTTACGGCTTGCTTGTTCAAAACTAGAAAGAGCATCATTCCATAAACCATACTTTGCTTTTTTCCAACCGCTTAAGCCCCAGGCTACAGAACTATCAGGGACTTGAGCAAGAAATTCTTGAATGCGTCTTTCTACATCGTTAGCTTGTTGAGTAATTACTGCTTTTTCTAAGGCAAAAATTAGGTATGGGTAAATCCATTTTTGTGATTCCTTGGAGTTAGTCAATGGCGCTTGCTTTAACTTAAATACTGCTTGGGTAGCAGCACGAACTGCGGGTTTCCATTGCTGCTGTTTAACATATATCCATGCTTGTAAACCTAAAGCAAAAGTGCAATTAGCATCTATTGATAATGCCTGATTTACAGCTATTTTCGCCTGTTGCCAATTACCCGACTTACCTAAAGCCCAAGCTAAATTAGCTTGTATCCATGATTCCTGCGGAGATAAATTAGCAGCTTGTTGCAAATATTTTACAGCTTCTACCCAATTTGTCCGGCGGCAACTAACCAGCCCTAATACTCCATATCCTCTGCCGTCTTGTTGTTGTAATTGAATCGCTTTCTGAGCAGCTAACTCAGCTTTTTTATCATCAATATACATTTGTATTAATGCCAATTCAAGCGCAGCTTGTCCATTATTTGGTTCATTGTTGAGTAATTTTTCATAAGATTGAACAGCATCAACTAATTTCCCTTGTTTGACTAACTCATGAGCTTTCCTCTGAATGGGAGAGATAAACTTCCCATTTAAAGCATTTATTAATTCGTCAGCAGTTTGAAAACGGTCTTCAACCTTAAACTGCATTCCTGTCATGATGACTTTTTCAATTAAGGGACTTAGGTTAGGGTTTAATTGTCGAGGCGAAACAAAAGGATCTGGTCTCTTATTTATTAAAGCATCTGCTCTTTCTCCTGCTTCTGCTGGTAATTTTCCAGTTAATAATTCATACATTGATGCACATAAAGCATAAAAATCAGTTGCAGGAAATCGTTGAGCTTTTGATAGTCGCTGTTCATAAGGAGCATATCCTGCTGTTAATATTCCAGTCATACGTGCAGTTTTTCCAGCAATAATGAATTCTCTAGCAGCACCAAAATCAATTAATACTGCGTTATCTGGAGGTACAATTATAATATTTCCTGGTTTTATGTCTCTATGAAGTAAGTTATTAGCATGAATAACTTTTAAAGCATCAGCGATTTGCAACAAATAATGCTTGGCTCGATTTTCTTCTAAAATACCTTCTTCTTTTAATATCTTGTCTAATGGTTTACCAGAGAGTAAATCCATTACCATGTAAGCAGTATCATTCTCTTGAAACCAATCATAAACTTTGACAATATGAGGATGAGAACATTTCTGAACATTACTAGCTTCGTTCTGAAATTCTGTAATTTGTTTTTGTTTGTCAACGGGAGCAATTGAATTAGGCCAAAATACTTTACTCCCTTGTCTAGCACCAGCTTCAGGCCAAAGTTCTTTAATAGCAACATGTACAGAATTTTGCAGATAAATTCCTTTATATGTAATCCCAAATCCACCTTGATCTAAGACTTTCTCTATTTTATATTTTCCCTGTCCTAATAAAGTACCTGCTTGCAGGGCAGATGGATTTGTAACTGTACTACTAAGAATAGTAGCACATGCAAAACAGCTAACTGCATTGTCAGCATTTTCCTCAAAACAACTTGGACATAGAATAGTCATTGTAGTTAATACTTCAATTAATCTTATAAGGTTATGGACTCAAATAATTTAATTAGAGTTGTTATGCTTAACATAATTAAGATTGATTTGTGGTGATATATACAAAATTTCTGCTTCTTTTTCCGCCTTCTTCCATAAATGATCAAAGTGATTATCAGCATCACTAATTAACTCTTCACTATTGATACTAAATGCTGGAAATTCACTGCCATCATGAGAGTTGGAGAAGTACATCCACACAAGCCTCAAGTCTTTAGAATCCGAATAATAGCCAATAGCAGAAAATAAATCCTTATGAACTCTGACTTCCATTGTTCCTCTAACATTTGTGGTTTTATTTAAATTATCTTGAAGCTTGGTTAATTGGCGTTTTATCATTTTATATTTATTTTGTTGTAGTTCTCGGTCAAAACCCACACCTTCTAAACAGTTCATTAAAGATGAATCTGGATGTAGAATTAAAACTTCTATGTTGCATCCTGCAATAATTTTATTGCGAAAATCTATTAAGTTATCGTCTTGAAAAAGTCCTTCTTCACCAGACAGGCATAACAGTTTAATTTTTTGATTGGTAGCCGATCTAAAACTATGCTCAACTAAATGTTTATATTCTTTTCGTCTTAAATAAAATCCTTTAATATGCTTATTAGCTTGCGTATGTACAAAAATTCTATCTATCTAATCTAGAGTTTCTCGTTTTAGTCCAATATCAACAAACCATATTAGTATTACTACTTGCAATAAATTTTCTCCAAAGTCACCCATTACAGGAGATAAAGAACATTCCCAAAATTCTTGTCTATATTCTTGTGGCGAACGGTTGTTAATTTCACATTTTGGTTTTAAATGATAAGTATCACATACATAAAACAATGAAGAAAATAAAAATAACCAGCCTAGTTGCCCAATTACTTTCTTACCAGTCTTCGTAATTAACTCTAAAAACCGAATTTCTGTTTTTTTATAAACCACTTGAGAAATCTCCTAAATTAATTTCATTTTCTGCAATATTTTTTATTTGTAAAAAATATTGCTACGAAAACGTGAATGAATAATTATGAAGTGATGATTTACGACTAACTACGCCATATTGTTCTAAATCGATTAGTCATTTTTTTCCTTTTCCATGCGACAGTGCAACGCTAAAAGCGTGGCGTTATCAGATGCGCCACGCTCAATTACCTTATCAATAGTGTGGTCAACACCAGACTGTAAATTCTTATTAGTATGAAAGATTTCTGCTAATTCATTGGTAGGAACTAAATCCCAAACTCCATCAGAACAAAGTAGTAAGATATCTCCATTTTTTAGGTTGATTGATAATTCTTCGGTTGTATTTTTTAAATTCTGTACGTAGCCATCACTTAGCCTCAGTTTGGAGCCAATAGATTTAGTGAGTATATTTCGATCTGGATGTTCTAAACTTTCTGCTTCTGTGATTTGTCCACTAGCTACTAACAAAGCAACCAGAGAGTGATCTTCACTGATTTGGCGAATTTCTCCTTGTCGTAAGATATAAATTCGACTATCTCCTACATGGGCTATCATTAATTGTTTGGCAATAGCTAAAATAACACTGAGTGTAGTTCCTCCATCTTTGACTTTATTGGCTACAGATTCGTTGGCTTTTTGAAATAATGAAATTAACCATTCATTTCGTTGCTCTAGAGTTTTCAGATTCGCAGATATAGGTTCTTCTAAAACAGTTTTCACAGCTAATTTACTAGCTAAATCGCCCTGAGACATTCCACCCATCCCATCAGCAACTACTCCTAATATCATTGTTTCTGCATTACTTAATTGCTGTTGTCTTACTCCATAATTGTCTTCATTTTGTAGTCGTTTGGTTGACAATCCTACTGTTGAAGCACTAGCAACTTGCCAATGAATTTTTGGTGTGCTAATTGCCTGGCGAGCTTCAACTAAATTAGCTAATAGTTGGGAGAGTGGAAATCTTTCTTCAGGGATGGGAGATAGACTAATCTTGAGAATTTGAAAAATGCGGGGAATGGGGTTAATTTTGATGTCTATTGCTTGTTCTAATTTTATAGGTTGTTTGTGAATAGTATGATATAGCAAGGCTGCAACTGTATAACTACTCATCAATTCATTAATTGGATTTTTGTGATAAGCCAGTTCAGGAGCGCAATAATCTCCCGATAAACCAGAAGGAAGGATTTCACCAACAAGATATGCACTGGTGAGATCAAAGAACTGGATGGGAGTTGTCATTTGGATGAATTGGGGCAAAATGCTGACAAGACACCAGTTATGCTGATGCACATAGCGCAGAAATTGGCAGACTTGACTGGCTAAAAATATGGATTCTTCTAATGAATATTCTGTGGTTAGCCAACTTTGTAAAGTTTTTGTTTCATCAGGAAGATAGCTGAGTAAAAGTAATTTTTCTGAAGATGAGTTAGGCGTAATTTGTTGCTCTTCATAATATTCTTCTTCTAGGTAGTCTGATTCACTATCTAGGTCATGGGATGTAGCTGTTAATTCTGCTGTAGATGCAGGGATATTTTCTTCTGTAATAGTTACTTCTAACCTATTTTCATATTCATCAGTTTCTATCTCTGTCTCTGGCTGCTCTTGTTTTTCGATATTGCTTGAATTTTCAAGTTCAGATGAACGCAGGTTAATAATTACAGAATTAATTTTAGTTTGAGCAAGGAGAGGAGCCACTAATTTATAATCGGCAAGTGTTTCTCTGAGCTTTATTTCTCTACTTAGTCCACCGTCAACTGAGCCTATTCGCAATAGGCCTAATTTGCTAGATGGTGTCTGAGTATCTGGTAGTACAATGTTTACTTGGAAGTAGTAGACATCTGGGGTAAATTGCCCTAAATAATCTAGAATTTCTAGTTGAAAATTTTCTATAATTAAATTAACATTTTTTTCTATTACTAAACTATTGATAGCATCATTAGGAATTGAGTTCATATTGCTTGGTAATTAAAAACTAGCTAACAAAATCCATACATTTTTGCTTGTAGATTGACGTGGAGTAGGCTTCGTGGGATACTTAAACCTACTCCAATCAATCATGTTTGCCTAAGTCCTATGAAAGTTAGGGACTTTGGAAAAGGAAACGCACTTTAGCAAAAGCAACTTCATCTCCTGAATTTAATGTCTCCGGTACAGTAATTCTGGCTCCGAAACGAGATTGACCGGCAGGTTTGATAAAAACACCATTGGTAGAGCCAAGATCCTTAACTTTCCAAACTCCTGCTTCTTGGTAGATTTCAGCGTGGTTGCGTGAAACAGTGTCACCACCGGAGAATGATTCTAAGTCAATATCAACAGGCCCCATATCTGGATCAAATATGCCGACGATCGCATTACTATCTAGAAAGAATTCGGCTGTGGGAGCGACTGGTTGTTTAGAAATCAGTCTAGCGGTTGTGGCTGTGGTCGGAAAAGATGGGGGAGTGGAGGTTGTAGGATAATTGGGTTGGGGTATTGGTGGTGCTGGAATTTGTTCTTCGATAAGTGTGGGTGCTTGTGGAGAGGGAATTACAGTTGCTGCTACTGCTTGTAATTCTGAACCACAAGCATCACAGTATTCTGAACTATCTTGGTTTTCATAACCACAGGCTGAACAAATAATCATTGGTATAGCTCCTAGGTTTGTAATAACAATAAAATTTCAGGAAATTTGCGTTTTTCAGGTTCCTGTGAGTTTACGCATTTCTTCTTCTGAAAATTGCTCGTTAACATCGCCACCCATTTTGACGGTTTTTCCCTTGGCTCCCATCTTCACGGTTTTACGGGTTCCGGCAGAAATTTTGCGGGTTTTACGCAATTCGTCTTGTGCGCCATTTAAGGAAGCTGCCATTTCCTCATTACCCAGTCTGACTGTCATTCGGCGTGCTGTTTCTAGCAGTTCTTCGGCTTTTTGGGGATCACGTTCAGCAATTTTTGTTGCTTGACCGACGAGGTTAGCAATATTACACTGTTGCAAATAATCCATTACTTCTTGATTAACTTGTGCTGCACCTCCCTGTCCAGCAATAAATTGGACAACTAAATTTTGCGGGGGAAATTCACCTCGAATTTTTTGTCCTGGGACATCGTAGGTTAAACCGAGTTGAGCTAGACGAACACGAGATGCAGGGCGAGCCGCCATGTTAAATTCGAGGATGAAGATAGTTTCATCATTGGCTGCGGCATTACCAATGGGATAAGGAGCTTGAGTAAAGGGAAATTCTGCTTGTGTAGGATAGGCGCGGACGATACGGGTGAGTTCTACACCTTGAACAGTTTTTACTCTTAAGGCTAGGTTGGTAATGACTTCTTGTTGTGCTTGACTGTATTCTTCAATGATTTTGTTAGGTAAGTCAAGAATGGAAACTTGAGTACCCGTCGCCTGTCCAGAAACTATATATAACAGCCCACCTCCAGTATAATCACTGAGATATGTCAGTAAGTCTTCGTTGAAGGTGTCCCCGACTCCTAAAGCGGTGATGGGGATGTTTTTGGCGGCAAAATCTGAGGCGATCGCTCGACATTGATCTTCGTCAAAGGTTTCTCCATCTGTGAACAGCAGGGTACGTTTCACTGTCATATTTTGGTTTCCCAGAGCGTTTAAAGCACTGTCCAAACCCAAGCTCATACAAGTACCACCAGAAAAGTTACGGAGTTTGGCGATCGCATTTTCTAATTGGCTGACTTGAGTCGCACTGGTTAAGCCGATAATCTGGGAAGCTGAGTCATCAAACTGGATAATGGCAATGCGATCATTTGCTCCTAGTCTGCCAGAACGTACCAAAGCTAACAAGGAATCGATCACAACATCTATCTTATTTTTACTACCAGCTACTGGTTCATACATTGAACCACTGGTATCAATAACAAAAGCAAACGTAGTCGGAGGACGAGTTGCAGCTACTTCTTTTGTCGGTTTTAGCTTCAACATCAGAAATAGTTTTTGAGCATCTGTATCCGCAGGCATAAATTCCCGGTGAGGATTAATGCTGACATTTAGTTCATTAACCATTGTGATTATCCTTAATGAAGGTAGTTAAAGTATGAAAGCCAAGAAAAAAACAAGTTTTAAATTATTTCACTTTACTTTTAGACAAAATCTAAAGGTGGAAACATTCCTATCTGTGGCTCTATCTCTGATAAATTTGGACTAACTATGACGGGAATTTCTTGATTACCTTGTTCATTTAGTTGCTCAAGATTTGATTCAATTAATAAAGGTAAGTTCAATGTCAAATTACTATCTCTATATCCTTCTTTTATGTCTTGCATCCAAGTTCGGATAATTTGGTTAAGATGATGATCTTTGATAGCGCATAGACTTTGATTTTGTAGTGTGGTTCGTAAATTTTCCCGGATTTCCAGGGTAAAAATTTCTTCAGGAAAATTTTCTTGTCGGTCATTTAAATCTAGAGCATAAATATATTCATCATTAGTTTCTTTGACCTTTAAAAAAAACGAATATTTCACCATGATTAATGTTGTTTATCAGTGTCTCATTAACCTAGCGCATCAAATTATCTGACCCTGTTCACAAGATAGCTGATTTTAAGAGATAGAAATCAGCTTTTTTAGCTTTGTTTCTGATTGGTTTTAGATTTGACTTCAATGGTAATCTTCCCTAAAACACGCTTATCACCAACTTTCAGTTCTTGGGTAGTTTTTTTCATATTTTTCTGTGCTGCATACTCTTGGTTAAAGTTCATCATAATCTTTTCTCCCTCCTTATAAATTTTGGCAGTAATCGGGGTGAAACCTTCCGAGGCATTTAAAGGGATGTTAGCCTCGCGGGAACTACCTATTAAAAAGGGTTTGATTCCTAATAAATATTGTGTCTGTTCTGTTGGTGTCCAATGAACTAATAAATAAGGTTCTTGGCGCAACTGTTCTTGTTCTGCAAAGGCAATCATCCAGCCAATACAAAAGCCCAGAATGGCTGCACCTGATAGCCGACCAAGAATATCGCCAAAAACACCAGCCGTAACTAGAAATCCTATAGCCCCGATAACACCGCCAACAGTACCACCAAACAAAGCTTTATTTAGTTGCAGGTTAGGCACAAAAAAGCGTGTTCCACCTCCCACTAATATGCCTAAAATTGCCCAGCCGATAATTCGTCCCATAAGTTCTAAGATGGAGATGGCAGAGATAGGCAAAAATAACAGTTGACCAAAAACTAATACTCCCAGACCTGCAACTAACCCAAAATAAGAACCAGCTAATACTTGAATACAAATACTGAAAACAATTGCTCCTGCTATACGGCCAAATAAATCACCGAACATTCCGGCAGTTATGAGCCAAGCTCCAGCACTTAAAGCACCACTAAGACCACCACCTACTATAGCTCTGGTTAGTTTAAGCTTAGGTATAATCAATGACAAGATTACTGTTAAACAGGCACTAGCAACTGACCCTTGCATAATACCTGCAACAATTGCAGGTATGGGAACATTAGTCAGGGGAACAAAGAGTAATTGACCTGCGGCTCCAGCAACCATACCTGCGGCGAGGCTACCAACAGTGCTAACAGCACCTTTGCGGAATGTGAGCAGGGGAAGGTGCATATAGGAGTTTTGTCCCATAATTAGGGCTAATGATATGCCCATTGCCAAAAAAGCAGTCCAGCCACCAATTCGCAAGGAGGAATATACTACACCGTAATCTCCTGTGGGGCTAGATTCTACTAACTGTTTGTAAATTGCTGCTTCGGCATTGCGGAAAGCTTGGTCGAATTGACCAGAATTGGCATAGAACACTAAGTCTCGATCGCCTGTCAGTTGCGCTAGGTAATTGATATCTGCATCACCAGTAGCAACAGCAATCAAGTTAATTCTTTGATTTCTAGCAGATTGGGCTGATAAACTAGCAAGGCTGGCAGAATTTGGTACGCCATCGGTAAATAACAAAATATTACGCCGCAGGTCTGTAGATTGCAACTCTGCTACTGCTTGGTCTATCCCCTCCGCCATCGGAGTACCACCATTTTCTGATAGAGTTGCGATCGCATTTTTTAAGGCATTGGTATCACCTGTTAAAGGCGATGCAGTTGTAATTTCTAACCCAAAACTAACCACCCCTACCTGATCTATCTTGAGGTTGCGTCGTTCTACAAAGTTGGTGGCCGCAGACTTGACTTCCGTCAATTTACCATCACTCATACTACCGGAAGCATCAATTAATAAAACGACTGCTTTGGCAGCTTGTGGTGTAGAAGGTGCTAATTTAGTCAGTGCTAGTAATGGTTCTCCTAATAACAATGCAGCTATCAAACAACCAATGGCACCATACAGTCCAAACAGCAAGGGTTTGTTTCGTTGTAGTTTTCTAAATATGTTTTGCATTTTTCCAATGGACTATAAACATACAATTTAATGAACCATTAAACATACAATTCAATTAACCATTTTTTCGTAAACCATACGTGATAATTTTGGAAGCAGTTTTCTATCTTTATAAAAGCTTGGGTCATCTCCAAAAATGACTAATATATACTTATATTTACCATCTGGACTACCAATAATAGCTGCATCGTTACGAGTATTAAAATTCCATCCCATTTTTGAGGCAAAATCAGCATCTTGAGGTAAGCCCTCGCCTAAAAATCCTTCAATGGCATTAAAATCTTTATTTTTCCAAGCTTCAGGACGTAAATCTCTTTTTAAGAGTTTTTTCATTTCTATACTATATTTTTTAGAAATTGATACCTTATGTTCAATTTCCAACAACAAGCGAGCCACATCAAAAGTAGTCACATAATCTCTGATAGGATGAGATGGAGAAATACGAATTTGTAAGTCCCTACCTACAGGTTCTTGAAATTGTTTAGTTGGAAAAACCTTTTGACTAATATTAATATTGTTGTAGCCAGCTTGTTGGAAAAACAAATTCATTACTAAGCGATTTTGAATCCATTCTTGTAATTCATATCCAGTTAAGTTATCACCTGATTTGGTTCTAGTTACTGTATCTACAATCAAACTTGCTGATTCATTATCTGAGTCTTGAATCATTTTCTGCAATTGCTTATAAGGTATTGTTCCTGGTGCAATAAATCCTGATTCATACTGACCATATAGATATGCCATCCAGAATAATTTTACAACGCTTGCAGGAAATCTTGGTTCTTGGTCTGAATATCCTGCATAGGCACAGCATTCTGATGTTTTTAAATCTATTAAACTTATAGATAGCCGATTAGTGGGCAAACCTTTAGAGTGAACAGATACCACAATATCCTTAACTATTTCTTCTAATTTATTACTTGAGTAGAAATTAGGTCTGACAGATGGTTTATAAGTTAATGGCGAATATATAGGAGTGTTATTTTGATTATAATCATAGGCTGCAATTAACTTCATTGGTGTTTGATTAACTGAAGGAGATGGCGGAATTGATGAAACACTTGATTGTAAACTTATGATAATTGGCTCAGATTTAATATCTTTGTCTAAAACACTAATTGAGTAATTTCCTGCTTCTTTTAAAATTATTTCCTCTGCTTTATCATTCGTTAATTGTAATTTCTTAGCAGAATTACTGGGATTAATTAAAGTAACATTGGCATTAGACTGTAAATATAGTTTGTGACCAAATTCTCCATAAAAACGATAACAAATTCGTTCATTTTGGATGATACTAGGTGTTAGAGATATAGAAGAATTGTCTGTTAACTTTAATTCAATTGTCTTGCTACAAATATTGCTTTGAACTGTGGCTTTATTTTCAAAGTCACTTTCTTGGGTTGTTTGATTGTTAATCAATCTTAAAACAATCACTAATATTGATATTGGTATAGCCAGTAGGAAAGCTACTCGATGTACTTTTAGTGAAGGCTTTGATTTACGGATGATTTTGATTTTATTCATTAGCTAACTTTCTTGTAATCATAAATTTTCCAAACCCCATTGTCTTTTTCAAACCAATAGATAAAATCACCTTCGTAAGGTCCTGAAGTATCTCTGTCAATACCATTTCGTCCATAAAGATAAAGTTCTTCAAAAATCCTGACTTTGATATATGGTTGTCTACCAGAATTAGCAAAGTCTATTACATTTCGTACTTCAGATTTACTGTATTTATAGTAAGCATCATTCCTCCGTAACCAAGGAATTGAGCCATCTGTTCCAACAGTTTTCTCATAAATAGTTCCTGTAGTTAACTGGGAAACTAATCCTGTATCAAAAGGAGATGCAAATATTCGAGGTTTAGCTTCATACCACCTTTTTACTATTTCCAGTGCTTGTTCTTGAGTCAAATCATTTCCTGATGTAGCTGTACTAGTTGCTGTAATAGTTGGAGTAGGAATTGTATTTGATGGTAGTTGAGTTGTGGAATTTATAGCCGTTTGCAACTCACCTAAACTCATGTTTAAATTAAATGTTTTTGCACCTTGAGAAGCAGATACTTGGATAATGTATTGTCCAGTTTTTGGCAAGGTTGCTCCAGAAATAAGTTCATTATCTGGGCTATAAACCCAAATACAGAGAGTTTCATTAGTTTGATAATTTAGCTTGTCTCCAGAGTTGGCTAAAAATTTATAACCAATAGCTTTAGTAACACTAGCTTGACCAGATTTAGTTAATACTTGCTCATTTAATGAGATTTGTTCAACATCTTTCTCTCTCAAAGCAACTGTAGGTTTTTCTGGACAGTTTGAGTTTGAAGCAGGAGACACTAAAGAAGATGAACCACGTAAGGCATTACATCCATAAATTGTGAACAGACTTAAATACAGAATTAGATTTTTCATAATTTTGATAAATGTTTGATTGAGTTAAATTACATATTTATAATTTTTATGTTTAAGGAGATGATTTACGATCAAGTAACCAATTGTTGGAAACATTATTCCATAGCAAATAAATGCGATTTTTAGAATCTTGGTAGCTCTTACCATCATTCTTTACATACCATAATTCAGCATCTACTATAGCTGTATCACTACTTTGTTGAATTTTTCTAATATCACCAATCTTTATTTCCCTCACACTATTCCACCATTGTTGATACTCAGAATAATTACGAGATTGATTTTTAAAATTAGAAGAAAGATGGTTCCATGTTTTACTGTACTCACGGTTATTTAGTAATATATAATGGTCTCTGATAAAACTTTCAGGGTTTGGTATTGCTGTTGTTGATATATTAGTTTGTACAGATGCTGATGATGGAGCAACCGATGGCTGAGAAATATCTAAACTAAGTTTTAATTCAAAATTTCTCACTCCTTGAGGTGCAGAAAGTTGAATAATATATGTACCTGTTTGATTTAAATTTTTATTAGTAATAATTTGATTATCTGGTGCATAAATCCAGATGCAAATGTCATCATTGGTTTGATAAGTTAACTTTTGACCTGATTTAGCTGAAAATGTATATCCCAAGTATTTATCTGCTTTAACTTGACCAGTTTGTGTGATAGTTTGAGAACCAATTTGAATTGGTTTTACATCGTTGCTATTCAGGGAAGTAACAGGTTTATCTGGACAATCACTAAATGATTTTTTTTGACTAGATACAACTTGTGTTGATGTTTGTGAATTCACACTACAAGCACCAACTATTAAAGCCAATATCCCAAAGATTTGTATGAATATTAAGTTAATTTTTAATAAGCAATTATGATAATAAATCATAGTTTATATCTGTAGATTAAACACTAAAGTTAAATTAATTTTTTATTGTTGTAATTTTATTTATCTCCCATTTTTGGTTTGCATCATTCCATGACATATAAAACTTTAAAGGAATAGAAACATTTCTACCATTCTTCATGTAATAGCGAGTCCAGACATTAACAACACCCCCATTATTATTAGCATCTTCTAAAGAGTAGCGATTTACGCTGACATATTTTACTTGCTCCCACCATTCAATAAATGAGTTATATCCGTCGGGATGTAGTTCTCTATCTTCTTGAAGGGTGGTGGATAAAAAATTCCATGCTTCTTGATATTGATGACTATTAACTTTGGTATAGTAATCTTCTATAACTTTCTCGGTAGATGGTCTATCAACATTATTAGCAGATGAAGTAGTGGGAGTTGGAGAGAAAATTGGTTTAAATACTGCTGTTGAATTTGTCCCAATGTTGTTGGTTGTGGTCGGGTAAGAAGTATTTGCTGCTGTTGAATTTATATCAACGTTATTGGAGACTGGAAGAGATGGTGTTGAAGAGGAAATTGGTTGAGATACTGCTGTTACAGTTTCTAAACTCAGTGCTAGATCAAAAGTAGTAGAACCTTGGAGTGTAGAAACTTGAATCGTGTATTTTCCGGTCAGGGGTAAATCACGGTTAGTAAGTATTTGATTGTCTGGGCTATAAATCCAAATACAAAGATTTTGATTAGTTGTATAGGAAAGCTTTTGACCTGACTTAGCTTCAAAGGTAAATCCTAGTGATTTGTTAGTGCTGACCATACCTGATTGTGTAATCTGTTGGGTGCTGAAATCAATTGGTTTAACATTGTGAGATTGGAGAACTATTGTGGGTTGATTCGGACATTGATTTGTAATTTTCTGGGTTGTGGTGGTGTTTTGGTTACAAGCCGTTGTCACAGCACAAATTAAAGTAGTCAGGAAAAAACTTTTAATTAGATACTGCATAAATTAATCCCTCAACGCTTCTTGCTTTAAGTATTGTCCCCAGTAGTAAAATGGCAAAGCACCACCAATTCCAATCATCCCCAAAATAGATCCCAGCATTATTAGTCTTGTTGATAGGGGAAGCGATCGCCCAAAAACACCAATTCTGTAACTTTTTGGTGCCGACTTAACTGGTTTACCTCCTTGAGAACTAACTGCAACCTGCACACTATGTTGAGAACCTCGATCTGCGTTAGGTTCGGTATAAGTAATTTCGTACTCCCCTAATAAAGCATTCAAGAAAAGTTGCAAATTTTGAGCAATAGCTTCTGCATCCCCAGAAAATTCAGCAATTCCTCCAGTTAGCTTGGCAATTTCTGCTAACCGCTTTTGATCTACGAACTCTTCTTCAGGAACTTTTTTTGCACCCTTACCAATATCTGCACGAGTTGCTGACTTCCCAAGTTGATATTTTTTCCCTAACTCTTCTGGTGTTAAGCCATAACCCAGGGTATGCACAGTAATATTACTATTCTTTTTCAGCAGAGTTCTGAGAGTTTGAAAATCCTGTTCTTCATTTGCTGCATTGTGATAACCATCAGATAGCAAAATAATCGAAAGTCTAGGTTGTGGTTGGAGGGAATCTGGAGGTAAATAAAAACGAGTATCTTGAGTATTTGATAAAAATCTCACTGCTTTTGTGATAGGCTCGTATAAATCTGTAGAGGCGCAAGGTGTTAAATTGCTCAGATAATCAAGATGATTTCGTAGTTTAAAATCACTAGCCAGTAAAAATTTATCAAGGGTTTCTTGATTTACAGGAAAGCCTTGACATTTAACACCAGGCTTACCAAAAGGAACAATCGCTATCTGTGTATTACCTCCGCGTTCACTTGATATTTTCGTGAATTGACGAATAGCATTAATTGAACCAACAATTTTTTTGTCTCCTTTACTATCAGGTTTATCCATACTGCCACTCATATCCAGTAGGACTATAATCCAAGCATCAGGAGGTACACTTTCTGTAGGGCTTTTCCAGTCTTGGGTTTTAAATAGAACTTCTTTACTATCTACAATTAATTTAAAATCAGTATCTTGTAGACCCATCACAGGTCTATCCTCTTGAGTTTTAACTTTAATGCGGACAGTTACTTGGTCATCCTTGACTTTAGGATTACCCACAATTTCGGTAACTTTTACCTGCCCAAAACTAGGAGAAGCTAAAGAAGCTAACAGCAACAGAGATAAACTAAGCTTGTGGGTCAAGGAAGCGATTGTAGTAGACAAAGCGATAGAATTTATTTTCTTTTTTGACATTTTTTTTATCTGGGTAAAATGTTAAAACGTAATTATGTTTTAAACGAATACTGGCGCGAGAAGATAAACGTTGACCATTCACTTCAATACAGTTAAAAACTACAGGATTTGGATTTAGTACTGCATCACGCTTTTGTAAGACTAAATCAGCAACATGCAGAGGTAAGTCGGGAATGTAAATATGGGATTTCTTGTCAGCCGAACCAATTCTTACCGTGCCGTTTCCAGGTAGCTGGATTGACAGACCTTCTTCAATTTCATAAGCATTATTATCACTAACAAATTTGAGGATGGATTTGTCAATATAAGGATAATTTTTGTTAATATTTTCTAGGTTTGGGTCAATATCTTCATAGTTCATTCCTGTGTACTCAAAACCAGTGCCAGCCCTCAAAGCACCTAAATAGCTAGGTGAGTTGGTAATGCTAAATGTTAAACCTAGCAACAAACCTAAAAGAGCAAAACCTAAAGGGTCTTCAATACCTTTAAATTCTGTGGGCATTCCTCCTAATGTTGTGCGAACAAACTCAAAAATGGTCGCAGCAAATAAACTAGCTGTAATAGCACCAAGAACACTGATTTTTAATCTCTGCCAAAAGCGTTTAGGATCACCTGCTTCCATGCTATGCCAGCGCCAAGTTAAGCCTTCTGCAAGACCAACTGAAACCCCAATTAATAGCCAACCAATCACTCTAATAATTGGTGTAGGAAAGCGAATTTGTGGCAAAAACAGAATTTGGGATATACCACCAGAAATTAACCCTAATAAGGTTCCTAAGCCCAAGGCTATTAGCAACGGAGTTTTAGCAATACGAAAGCAGAGTTTAGGTCTTGTGGGGTTGCTAATAAATATTTCATTCATCACCATTCCGCAAGCGAGAGAGATGGCAATACAAGGAAATAGAGTAAGTTCTGGGAATTCTTTAAATAATCCTATGTCGGTGAGGAAGAATTGTCCAATATTCCAGCCGATTAAGGCTGATATTAATCCGGCTAAGATGTAAAGGTAGATTCTCATGGTTTACTTGTTGATTAAAATTAACGCCCATCAGGTGGGCTTGAGGGAAGTGCTTGAGTAGGTAAATTTGATCCTTGGTTGATTAGTTCATTTTTGACATCTTCTTCTAAGTTTTTAGCTGTTTCTCCATTAGGTCCTATGATTCCGTCCCATTTCTTTGGTTCTTCAGGAAAAATTGTCTTTTGGTACTGATATATTGCTTCTATAAACTGATTTGTCTCTGTTCCCCCAGATGGTCTTGTGTCAGCATAATTAACATTCTCTGCATTTAGAATGAATTTAAGTTTTTTTATAATATCTAGTTTAGATTTTCCTGTCTTCTGATTGGTATTTTTAATTATAATTTCAATTGCTTTTTTGGTTGTGTTGAATTTCTGACTTGCATTTAATTGAATATCAGAATAATTACCAGGATTTGAAGAATATGGAGGTTTAGTTTGTATTGGATTAGTTACATTTTTTGTATTTTTATCACTGTTTTTAGCTATAGAATTTTGGTCATCATCTCTGGAAAGAATATTGTATGTTTTTTCTACAATTAAGCCACTTACAAAAGATAAAATTGCTATAGACATTGACAAAACAATAACAATTTGAATTTGCACAGAATACCTCCAATAGAAGACAAAATATATAATCTGATCAATGAAAGTAACTTCTCTATCTAAACGCAATCCAAATTCAAAACAATTAGTATTGTTATTAGGAAGTTCATCAAAAACTTTTCTAGGAACTATACCTTGACTCACTTGATAAAAGTAAGCAGACAGTGAATATTCTTTCAAAGACTCAAACAACTTAGCAAAAGAATCATATTCTTCAAGATGAATAGAAGAAGAATTTGAATAGATTAATTCTAGATGTTGATTTAAACTTTTCCAAGTTTGAGGATCACATCTGTATGAATCAGATGAAGCAATAGTTTTATCCTTAAAACTATTGAAAATTAGTTGTAAATCATCCGAGATATCTTGAATAATTTTCTGGCGACAATACACCCAAGCACTTCCACTTCCTACTAACAACCAATGGATAGCTTCTGGTGTAATTGGTGCTGGTTCTTCTAATAATTTCGTTAAAAGAAATTTTATGGTGTCAGCTAGATTATTTTTGGTAAAATTATTGCGTATCGCTTTTTGAAATTCTAAAGAAATAGTTTGATTTTCATCAGGTTTTTGACCCGCCTTGATATTTAACCAATCCAGAAACTCTAATATGGTTTCTGGAATTACCATCGCTCGCAGAGTGATGAGTCGCACCATTTGTGGACTATAAATTTTTTGAGAAATTGCTGTTTTAGATCCTTGTCCATCAAATAAGCTATGCCAATATTCTGAAGTGATTTGTTTATTGGCTAAAGCATCTGTAATTACCTTCACATTTTCCGGTTTTACCTGGGAACTATTCATCAAGCCGCGAATTGCTGACTTGAGTGCTTCTTCATCTGTAACATTAGCTGGTGCTAGTACATTGGGTGTATTACTAATGGCTTTTTGCAAGATTTGATAAGCTCTGTCAGAGGCAGATTGAATTACTAGAAAACGTTCTGGCTTTTCTAATGCCTCTACATTAAATGCCCAAGAAAGAGCCTGACCATTTTTATTTGCATTGTATTTTTTAGATGCTAAAGAGTTGATAGTTTGTAAATCGTATTGCTGTTGTGGTGGCAGTAATATTGCTTGAGGAGTATCTACAGGAATTTCTATAGCTTCTAGTGGTGGAGAACGAAAATTAGTAGAAGCAACATTAACATCACATATATTAGGTCTTCTGAGTTCTCTGGTATCAAATGGGTTAAATCTAGGAGGTATTTTCTGACTCTCCCACCAAGCCAATATTAGTCGTAGGTTTTTAAATCCCTCAGATTCAGATCCCTGAGTGATAAAATAACGGTACATAGAGGCACTACGTCCCTTTTCATCACGTCCCCGCGTCACAACAGCTACTACTGACCAAGTATTTTCTCCTGTTCCTAGCACTCGACCAATAATTGCAGGTTGATCGCTAGAAGCACCTTCAGCAACGGCAAATTCCCGATTAGCAATAGAGCGTTCAACTACTTCAGGAATGGGATCAATTGTCACATTCATGTATTTTCCGGTAAAGCCTAACGACACCCAACTGCCATCAGTCGTTTGTTGTGGTCTAATACCTGTACTAAATTCGTGAATTTCAATATTCATACGTTTAGCCCTTATCTAATTCTTTGTGGCGATCGCCTGTACATAACCAATAAATTGGAGCTACTAAACCAAAAGGTCGCCAGCGTTTAGGATCTTTGATCACTGCTGTCACGCCATCACGACCGCGACGCTCTAAGTTAACATTGGGTTCAGGACAATTCTGCCCCAACATCCCAAAGGCGGAAGCGGTAAAGTAATCTACTGCACCTGCTCCCATTTTTTGCCAAGATTGCAACTTGGCACATACTTGAGGAAACCGAGCTTTAGCTAAAAAATCTGGTTTATGGCGATTTACCCATAATTCTGATTGCTCACATTTAGTCAATACCAAGGCAATTCTTCTAAATCCCACATTAATATCTGTGCGATCTAAAGCTATTAAAAATTTATCTAAAGCATTGACATAATCTGAATCTTTGCGACTTGTACCATCGATTAAAAGCATAATGCCTGTTGCTTGCAAGCAATCTTCCATGTAACCTTGTAGTTTTGGATTGCCTGATTGTTGCAATAGATCAGTAAAAAACTCTCCTGCATAATCTTTGCAACTGATATTGAGATTGGCTAATTTTGAACCAATTGTGGCTTTAGGATTCCGCCAAGAAAACTGTGCCTTAAGAGCAATTGTCAAAGTATAGTCCTTGACATCTGCTGCATTAGCATTTAAATCTGTTGGTTCTAGTTTTAACCCTTGTTCTAATATGTTTTGTGCTTTACTAAATAACTCCGCGCCTGCTTCACCTATAGGGGTGACAGTCTGTACTGGACTTTTAGGATCAGCATTAGGCCACCGTGCTAGGGAAGCCATATATGCTGTTTTTCCCGCGCTGCGATCGCCTATTACCCGGATTACCGCACTACTCTGTAAGGGTTCAGGATTACTATATTTCTTCAATAAATCACGCATCATATCTCATCCTCTTACCTGTACTTAGCCAATAGAGTGGGGAAATCAAACCGTAGGGTTGCCAACGATTTGGCTCTCGTAAAACTGAATTTTTACCGTTAGTTCCCCACTCCTCAACTCGATTCGGACGGGGATTATTACGTCCTAAAACACCAAAAGTTGAAATGGCATAAAAGTTTAAATTTTTCCGATCAACTGAGTCTGTTAAAAGTTTTTTTGTGTCTGGTAGATGAATATCAAATAAATCAATTTCTGGGTCTAAACGACCAGGCCAAAGTTCCCCTCTTTCGCACTTACTCATGACCACTGCCAAACGCAAATCATTTGCTCTGTCATGTTTATCCATTTGTTCAAGAAACCGTTTTAAAACTCGGCTGTAAGATTTATCAGTTCCATATTTCCATTCCGTTAATAAAATCAAACAACCACTGACATCTTTAGTTAAGCATTCATCAATAAATTCTTGATGCAATTGATTTGATGAACCATACTCTAATTCATCAAAAATTTCTCCTGGATAATCTCTCACTGCTAATGTAAACTTTTCTTGAGAAAATCGGTTTTTTAGTTCTATATTAAATGAGTAAACAGCTAAATCATCTATCGTTCTAACTTGAGTATTAGTGGGTTCTAAAGAACTCCCTTCTACAATAATATTTTCAGCTTTCTCTGCTAACTTTCTCGTATCATCATTGAGAGGTTGGACTTGAAAGTTTTTAGTTTTCAAACTGCTTCTAGTTGGTTGATAAGCTAAAGCTGCTAGATAAGTTGTTTTACCAGAACTACGTGGCCCAATAACGCGAATATTTCCCATATTTATCTTATCCTCACTATTTGGCTAAGAAACTACCTAGATATATCCAAGGCAGTTCTAATAAAGACCGATTATGAATAGATGTAATAAAACAACGAACTGATAAACCAGAAATACTTGTATTAATTTGTTCTAATTGTGATTGAATAGGTCGGAAGTAACGTTGCAGAATATATAGATGACGTTGTTGCCAATTCATTTGATTGCCATTAGGGCTGTAACCAAGTTTTGCCGATTCCTCGGCTAGATTACAAAACATATCGGCTTTGTTTAAACAAATAACAATATGTCTTGCTTTAGGACAGTCTTGACGGAAAAAATCTACCCAACGATCAAACCTATTACACCACTGTTGTTGACTCATAAATTGATCCACATCTACACCTGGCTGAAAATTTAACCCCCGATGGGGTGGAAGTATGAGTAAAATTCCTTCACTTTCGCGGATAGTTTGCAAAAATCTTTGCCACTCGGTTGGATTATCCTGTTGCCAATTTTTTCGCCATACTTCCCCCGGTGTATCTATCCAATCTACAAGCACTTGTTTATTACCAGTGGGGAGTCGTACTTGAATATCTAAGAAGCGGTCATAAATCGCCTCTTTAGCATCTGTGGCTTTAGTTCCCTGTGCAGTCTCATCCATTAACAAAATTTTTAGACTTTCATAATCTGGACTAGCTACTTTTACACATTCATTTTTTGGGTTAGCTAACTCCATTGCTAAGTGTGTCTTGCCGGTAGAGCGATCGCCTATATACACTACTCCCACAGTTTGTACCTTTCACTATGCTTAGTAATATACACAAATGTAATATCAATTTTTTTAGACTTATAAGTTATTAATCCTCTTAAATTTTACTTGTTTGATGTGTGATGAAAGGTAACTTCCATTGATTAACTTTATAATTTAATTACCAATGCTAGAAAAAGGTTATAAACTAGTATTTATATTCATTCTCATTATTCAGTTGTTATTACTCTTGTCAATAAACATTGCGTGGATTCTAGTTATTTACTGACGATTTTGGAGTTAAGTATTCTAATTGTTTGCCATGTTTAATTTCAAAATCTTATAAATTTGCTTTCTTGGCTCTCGAATATTGGAAATTTAAAAATATAATTTTATTGTCTTCATAGGATTAACTCACCTTTTTGGTTAAATTGATGCTTTTTTCTCAAATCTAACAACAAAACTAGACACTAAAAACTGCGGTCATTAACAGAATGGCCGTCACTAATGTACTTATAAGACAAATAAGATTCACTTAAATAAATCCTATCACTGTTTGCAAATTTAATATAGTGTTTTTACGTAAACTTTAAATATTTGATAAAGTTAACATCTCAGTATTATTTCTAAGTTGAAGAATCAAAATCAAAGCTTTTGCGGTTTATGATGTAGAAAAAACAGGCAAAAAACAAGCAATCAAGCGGTCGATACTGCTAACTGGGCTAGTTTAATGGAATTACTTAAGTAGAGCGGTGCAATTGATCGTTGGTGAGAGCTATCATTAGTCACTGGTCATTGGTACAAGGTTTTATCCTATTTACTTTTCTTAATATGGTTCGTTTTATTTCCACCGACTTACTTATGCGATCGCACTTTCAGGATTTAGCCGTACTGTCCCCATATTACCTCAATGATAAAGTAAGCTAATATGCTTAAGCTTATTTAAATAAATACTAACTTTCGTTGCGGAAAAGCTCAACAAGTAAAGAAAGGAAATCCCAGCAGATTCCTATAGTTAGCTTTATTTGTACTGACTTACTTAAAATAAAAAAGATGTCTACTACCGAAACAGGATTTGAAACAGTGACCAGTTCATTTGCGCCTAATTCTACAGCCACAGTGGAACTCAAACCTAGTTACAATATCCCTGTTGTATTGGTGCTGGCAGCGATTCCCATTGTAATTGTGCAACCTTTGGTGGGAGGAGCGATCGCAGTTTTTGGGTTGTTTCTTTTGTTTCAAACTGTAACGTTACGCTTGCAATTTACTGCCACCGACTTAGATATTTACAGAGGTGAAAAGTTAATTCGGCGTTTTCCCTACCGAGAATGGCAAAACTGGCGGATATTCTGGAATGGGTTTCCGGTTCTGTTTTATTTTAAAGAAATTAACAGTATTCACTTTTTACCAATTTTGTTCGACCCCAACACCTTAAAAACCTGTTTGGAAGAACGCTGTCCCCGTATTTAAGTCTGAGTCAATAGTCAATGGTTAACAGTTTTGAATCATACACAAATAACCAATGACCAATGACTATTGACAAATAACCAAAAAATTTATCCGCGTCTAGGAATTAGATTATTGTTTATGAACCCTGAGTCATCTCCAACTCCAGAACCAATAGATGAGTGGTTAGAGCAAATACAACCAGAAAACCCGACAACAGACAACCCAGACAATTCATCTGTAGAGTCAGTTCTGGAACCAGAAGCAACCGCTTCAGCAGTTGACGCAGAACCCAGCAACACAAGTATAGAATTGGCTAGTTTGACAGATGAACCAGCCCCAGAATTTCCCTTAGCAACTGAGACAACTGTATTAGGTTTAAAAACAGAATCAGTATACGCAGATGCAGAGCAAAGGTTAGCTCAGTTGCAAGAAACTGAAGCTGCACTCAAAGCCGAAATTGCGAGTTTGCAAGTAACTTACAACACGCTGCAAACACAATTAAGTGAAACGCAAACTTCACTAGGGCGCATTGTGCAGGAATCATTAGCACAATTAGAACAACGTAAACAAGCCCTGCAAATTTCTGTAGAACAGTTAGAACGCCGCCAAGAACGCATCCGCAACGAAATGCGAACCACATTTGCTGGTGCATCGCAAGATTTGGCTATTCGTGTGCAAGGTTTTAAAGATTATCTGACTGGTAGCTTACAAGACTTAGCCGTCGCCGCCGAGCAGTTACAACTGGTACCAGAAGTTAGAGAACGGGAAAAGCCAACTGTTAAAGAAGCTAAACCCGCCGAACCAGAAGCAATTACACCCCAATTTGCTCAACAGCAGTTTCAAGAAACGAGTAAGCAAGTCCGCCGCTTGATTGACCAATATCGCAACAAACCGGATTATTATGGCCCGGCTTGGCAATTACGCCGCACCTTTGAACCAGTTCATGCAGAACGAGTCTCAAATTGGTTTTTTGGTCAAGGGGGACGGGGTGCTTTGCGGACGATGGGTAGCCGTTTGCAGAATACTTTGATTGCTTCGGCGATTATTTCGATATTACATAAATTGTATGGCGATCGCGTCCGTACTTTGGTTTTAGCCAACACACCAGAACGCTTGGGTGAATGGCGGCGGGGTTTGCAAGACTGTTTGGGTATCGGTCGCCCAGATTTTGGCCCTGACAGGGGCGTTGTCTTATTTGAAGCAGCAGACGCTTTAGCCCAAAAAGCCGACCGTTTGGTAAAAGCCAATCAATTACCTTTAATTATCATTGATGATTCCGAAGAACAAATCAGTTTAGGTATACTGCAATTTCCTTTGTGGTTAGCCTTTGCGCCTGACCCGAAAACGATGCGAAATTATGATGATGATTTTTAATCAGGCTTAGGTAGAGATAGGAGAAGTCAAAAGTTAAAAGTCAAAAATTATTTTACTTTCGACTTATCTGTAAGGGTGTAGTGTTCAAAACCCTTACACCCAATCTCCATAAATAATTTTGGTGCGTAAGCTCTATAAATGTTATATTCTGTAGCCTAATTCGGTAATTTCTGCCCCTGGATTTTCCCAAAATGTTGCGTGTTTATCATCTGTTTATCGCTGTAATTTTACTTTTGTTAATGCCAGTGGGGGCAAAATTTGTGCTTCCCTACGTTACTGGAACTAAAGTAGAAACCAAGAACCAAGCCGCACCGACATCCAAGACAGCTACTCAAACTGCGGCGGGAGAAACTTCTCAGCCCACAGCAGGAAATTTGTGGCAAAAAGTTTTAGGTAAAAATATTGTCGTGCCTAGTGGCTGGCAAGTAATTCCTTGTCAGGGAAATGCCCCTTTATTGTGTGTATCTGCTCAAGGTGAAGTTTTAGGTACAGTCGAGATTAGTGTTGCTCAAGTGAGTAAAAATCCCAACTTGCAAAAGCATCTTGCCGATGCAGGCATTCTCCCAGACTCAAAATTAGATTATAAAAATTCGGCTAACCACAGCAAAGCTATCACCGCCTTGAAAGCTTGGGCGGAAGATTATTATACTTCTTTGAGTAAAGACCGTCAGAAAAGTAACGGCAATAAACTGATTTTTACAACTCATCCATTAGAAGAAATATCAATTAGTCAGTTACCAGGAATCCGCTATGGCTTTACAGGAATTAAAGCTGAAGGTGGGTTACAAGAGCAATATATTAGTTATGCGGCTTTTGATGGAAATTCACTTTATATCATTAGTACAGCTTTTGACCCTGGTGCGGTAACAGGTAAGTTTGAAAAATTGGAAAATTTAGTAATTTTTCAGCCTTATTTGAACGCGATCGCAGAAAATTTAAATCTATAGTTGGTCAATAGTCATTAGTCATTGGTCATTTGTTAATAACCATAACTAATGACTGATATTGACGTTAGCTAAATTTCAGCAACGGCGCGTTCAATTAAACGACGTGCTAAAGTTTGTGTGCCTGTATGTTCATAATAATTGGTAGACACATCTAAGAAAGCTGCCAAATAATCTAACTTGTCGTCGCTGAACTCTACAAAACTTTTCAAGTGACTGGTAACAGTTTGTTGAGTTAAATTATTTTGGCTAACAAACCCACCTATCCAACCTTTGACTGAATCAAGACTTTGACCAATAAAGTCGAGTTTACCGCCAGTATCGTTACCAGGAATTGCATCTTGAATGGTGTTGAAAGTCGTATTTTGTGATAGTTCCTGGGGATTAAGGGTACTGATAAAAGATAGTGCTTTCTGAATGAAATCTGGCCCTAAAGGTATGATGCCATCAATACAAACTAATGCCGCCAAGCGGATGAGTGACTCACCACTATACTCTCCTAAAGCACCAACAAAATCGCCGATGCTGTCTCCAGGAATGCCATTAATTTGGCAGAAAGCTACCAATTCAGCTACTACTTTTAAAGCCAAATCTATGGTTTGTGCTTTATCTGGTTTGGGAGTTATCGAGTTGAGAAAACCCAAAAGCGGAATTGTTTCACCGACTTTGTTGGCTAAAGCTGCTGCACCGAGGGCTTTATCAGTACCATCAACTGTTTGATAAAGCCACATTGCGCGTTGATAGCCTTGAGAACGGTCATTATACAGATAAATCGCCCGTTCGCCAATTTGTTGAATTAAACTTTCATCTTCTTCACCAGTCACAGTTTTGATGGTGTTCACAAAACCAACAGTATTTTGCCACTCACCAGGAGCCGCAAAATCTAAAGCCTTCAACACAGATACAGTTAAACCACCAGTGGGTAGTTGATCAACTAATTCAAAAATAGGTTTGTTCACAAAAATCTCCTCTCTTGGTTGCAATTGTTATGCCAAAGTGCTGAGTAGTAACTCAATGTTTCAAGAGTTTCAGCCACAAACATAGTCCTAACTTATGGAATGCTATGTGTCTAAAGATTTTGAGTAGCGATTATTTAAGTTTGGCTAAACCACTCAGGTTGAATTTACTAATCCAATCAGCGCGATCGCTGGCTGTCAATGTTGTACCCTTAGAGATAACTTTGACTTGATATTTACCTACTAAAACTGCCGTTGCGGTTTTTCCTTGTTCTACAGCCGGATATCCAGCAATCTTTTTGGTACTTTTAGAGAATTTGGCAGCTGCTTCTGGGGTGCTGCTGGTATCTGAAATTGATAGCGTCGCTACTTCTTTACCAGCTTTTTTCAGCTTGGCTTCTGCAAAGCCTTTTTTCTCTTGGGTGAATACGCTATCGTAACCACCACCCGATTTGGGGAATAACTTGTTAAATTCACTTCCCTGGGTAGCAGTCTTAGCAACTGCTTGACCACTTTTTTGTTTAGTACTTTCTTGTTGCGCTTGGTCAAACCGTCCTGGGGTTTTGGGACTACAAGCGGTTGTCAGTAATAATACTGAGATTAACAACGCTGCGACAATTTTCCGACTACGATAGAAACTCATGTTTCCTCCTGATGATACTTTGACGCAATTATCAACTACTTGTCAAAATTTGCCCACAAAATTTATGTTTCGATAACTATTGTGATCAGGCGTGAAGAGTGGGAAAGGCTTGATACGATGTGAGCAAGGGATTTTTCAGTTCTCTTGACTTTGCTAACTAGTACAAAAATTTGTGAAGCAGAAACATGAACACTGATTTTGGCAGTCTTCTGGGGGAAAGTTCTTTGATTCGAGCCTTACATACTTCTATCCAAGGTAGAGCTAGATATAAAGTCAAGGGACTGCTTGATTCTCTAACTCTCAAAAAATATCTAGAATTGCGATTACCCCAGCAAGAAGGAATTTTGCAAGCCAATGCAAATCATTTAACAGGTAATGTGTTGGTACTATTTCAGCCAGATTTTAGTCCAAATGCGATCGCCTGGATGCTACAAAATATTGTTCTAGACTACACGAGAAGTCATAAACAATTACCTCCCAGTACCGCACCAGAATTTATTCCCAGTAAAAGTATTACTTTATTTGTGCAGTCAAATGCTGCTATAACTCAATCGCGGAGTCAAATCATCCCCGTAGCCGCAGCTTTTTCGGCTTTATCCTTGGGGACAGCTATCTTAAACACCAATAATTTAGACACCCAGATTTTATTAGCGATTCAAAAACTCCACACGCCTTTACTAGACAAAATTATGGTGGGTATCACTTCTCTCGCTGAACCACCACTGCTATTGTTGACTTGTTTAACATGGGAAGCAATTCTGCTACATCGCCGCCGTTACCTCCAAGCTACTACCTTTGGGATGGCAGCAGTTGGTGGAATCAGCTTAAATTTTCTGTTGAAAGAATTGTTTGTCAGGGCGCGTCCGGCATTGTGGGATTACATTATTAATGTGAATCATTACAGTTTTCCCAGTGGCCATGCAATGGTGTCAATAGTGGTGTATGGTTGCATCGGCTATTCCTTATCCCAAGAATTTCCCCAATGGCGATCGCAGATTTTCACTTTGACGGTAATCTTAATCTTGGCTATTGGTTTTAGTCGGTTGTATTTGGGAGTACATTGGCCTAGTGATGTGATTGCTGGTTACGCCGCAGGTTTAATTTGGTTGACTGTGTGTGTAGTGTATGAGTATTTGTTAACTCAAAAAGCTACGGCTGAGTGCTGAGTCAGAACTTCAGCCTTGTTGCACTAGTTACAGTACTGCAACATAAACCTTTGAGTAATTGTATATAAATGATCATTTAAATGAGATAGTGCTTGGTCAGCGATCGCAGGGGGTAAGCCATGATAATATGCTTGAGCAATACCACCTGCAATACAAGCAATGGTGTCACTGTCACCACCTAAAGAAATTGCATTCCGAATTGCGTCTTCGTAATCAGTTGATTCTAAAAAGGCGATAATTGCTTGGGGAACGGAACCTTGACAAGAAACATCAAACTTGTAATTTGGTCGAATTTCGTCCAGGGTAATTTCTAAATCGTAATCAAAGGTAGTTTGCAAATAAGCTTTAATTGCTGGTTTATCAGCACCTGTGCGAGCTAGAAATATAGCTGCGGCTGTGGCTTGAGCGCCTTTGATACCTTCAGGATGATTATGAGTCACAGCCGCACAACTTTTAGCGGCTTCGAGGACGGTATCTAAGTCATGCAAAGCAAAGCCGATGGGACTAACGCGCATCGCGGAACCGTTACCCCAACTATTGTATGGCTGACTATCGTTAGAGTTTGCCCAACTTCTAAAAGTACTGCCATAACCAGCGTAGGGATAGCGGCGGAAATAAGACTTAAACTGCTCGATGTATTGACTACTGTCGAGTGAGTCTGCACCATCGAGAATCATTTCCGCTACTGCGACAGTTAGCACAGTATCATCGGTGAAACGACATTGCCTATCGAATAAGGGAAAATCCTTGGTTTTAATATTGTTAACTTCATATACCGAACCGATGATATCACCTGCGATCGCTCCTAACATATTAATTTTCTGGAAGATAATTTAGGTGAGTTTTTCCAGCCTTACGACAGCATTGTAATCTGGGACTCCTTCGAGCGATCGCTTACTTTTATCAAGCAATACATTCCCTTCTGGCCAATGAACTTGTAAATTTCCTTTCTGAATTGGTGCTAGATAAATTCTGCCAGTTAACTCACTCAATTCATTTTTTAAAATGACCTGATCTCCATCTTTTAAATTCAACTTAGCAGCATCAACCGCATTCATTAACACCGCCTCGCGCAAAGCCCCAGTAATGGCATCTTTGCGTTCTTGCACCATACTATTAAACTGCTTACCCCGACGTGTCGCCACCAAAAAGCAGCCTTCTGGTATTTCCTTTTGTGCAGGCGATAAAACTGTAAAGTGTGCCTTCTCATCAGGTGTGGCAAAATTCCAGCCAAAGCACAAATGCGAACCACCATATTGAAATTGATCGCCAGCCTGCTGTAAGTGTTGCATCCCAGCGTATAATGGCACAACTTGGGCAATTTCTTCCCGAATCGCCGCCGTATCCTCAAAATCAATCTTCTCTGCCAAATCTGGACGCACCCGTTTTGCTAATTCCACAAACACCTCCCATTCTGGTAGCGCCTCACCAATACGGGGGCCAGGAATTTCTGGGCTGAAAATGATTCGCCGTTCTGTAGAAGTTTCCGTCACACCCCCCGGTACTTCATAGCGAGTGGTTGCAGGTAATAAAATTACGGTATCTGCTGGTTCCACTAACATTTGGCTAGATAACACAATATCAGCATGTACCCGCAGAGGTATAGTTTGCAAAGCACCTTCCACATAATCTGGTTCTGGTAGAACCTCTAAAAAATTCCCGCCCACAGAAAACAACACATCTAATTGCTTGTCGTAAGCAGCATCAATCATTTCCGGTGCAATTAAACCTCTGGTACTTGGTACATCAAAGCCCCATTTTTGACTTAAATCAGCAGCATTTTCTGAATTAATCGGTTTACCACCAGGAAACACCGTGGCGTAACATCCCATCTCTGCACCGCCTTGCACCCCAGAGTGACCACGAATAGGCATTAAACCACAACCTTCTCGCCCAACAAAACCTTTAGTCAGTGCCAAATTGATAATACTGCGGACATTATCTTCACCGCATTCATGCTGCGTAATGCCCATACTCCAGACAAACACCGCTTTATTAGCAGCTGCAATGATTTGGGCAAAGGCTTGCATTTCATAGCGAGATGCGCCGGAAAGCCTTTCTAATTCTTCCCAAGATTGTTGTTCTAGAGATGCTTGGAGTTCTGCAAAACCTGTGGTGTAACTGTCGATAAATGACTTGTCGACCCATCCATAAGCAATCAAATGCTTGACGGTTCCATTCAAAAATGCCATATCACCGCCAGTATTTACCAAAAAGAAATCTTCGGCAAATTTAGTCCCAAACAAAGCACTTTCCACAATTGAAGGAACCCAATAGCGTTCCATTCCTGGTTCTCGATAGGTATTAATCACCACAATTTTGGTGCCGGCTTTTTTGGCGTAGTGAAGATACTTGACGGTAACTGGTTGATTATTGGCGACATTAGAACCAATAAACACTAATAAATCCGTACCTATCCAGTCTTTATAAGAACAAGTTGTCGCCCCCGCGCCTAAAGATGTTTTTAAGGCGGCGGTACTCGGAGAATGACAAATCCGGGCGGCATTGTCAATATTATTACTACCCATTGCTCGGACAGCTTTTTGAGTCACATAATAAGTTTCGTTGACCGTACCGCGACTAGTAATATAAAAACTTAGCCTGTCTGGTGTGGTGGCGCGGATACGATGGGCAATGAAATCTAAAGCTTCATCCCAACTAAGACGACGAAAACCTTTTTCTCCACGCTGGCGCATCATCGGGTAAGGAAGTCGCCCCAAATCCCGGAGTTGGGAAGTTTTTTGTGCTTGTAATGGCGATACATCTGCTAGGATCTGGGGATCTAACGCTGACATTGTATTCATCTGCAACAACCGCAACCGCACATTGCAGAGATGAATCCCATCTAATGTCCAATCCTTCATTCCTGTTGTGCCTAAAGCACAGCCATCACACACACCTTGATTAAGAATATTCCACGCATAAGGTAATTTATGCCGTGACAGCCAAATCGCCCGAAATACCTCCCAATAGTTATTGGGATACTGTTCGCCAATGCCAAATGGCTTCCAACTTGCCCAGTGCTGGGGTGTCCAATATTTCTTGGGTTTAGGTAACATAACTAAATATATAAGGCTTTTCAGTACTTGTTATGCCAAAATAATAATCTATGCCCAAGTCAACAAGCACCTAATTCTGAGCGTATCCAAAAGGTTTGATTAGCAACAAGGCTTATGGTTATTAGTTGATACCTTTTCTACGGTTCTTTACCTTTTTATTTCATTGTTTAGCATCACAAATCCTAAAGAAGAGCTTGTATAGAGCGATCGCTCTCAGAAATACTGCATGATTGTAGAGTGCGATCGCTCCAACTTGATCAAAATTAATAGTTTACTGATTGGTTGTATCTTGTTGTTGCCTTAACCAAGCTTCTAAATCTGCCACTGTGGCAAAATCTAATAATGCTTCTCCCAGAGATTCCAATTGTTCAATAGATAATCCTTGAATTTGCTTGATTAAAGATATATCGATTTCTCCCAACCGCCGATTTAACTGGCGCAGAATTAGTTGTTGTTCTCCCTGTTGTAAACCTTGTTCTAAACCTTCCTGTCTAGCGCGTTCTCTATCTTCCTGATACAGTGGTGCTAATCTCATCACTAACTCCCGATCATCTGTTTCGATATTCTGGTTAATTCGCAAATTTTGTTGCAGGCTATAGAGTAATTCTAGCGTCACTCTTTTGAATGGGTGAGTGATTGGGAGTGTGACTAATTCATCAATTGCTTGCTGCTGTAACTTACCACGTCCTAGTATTCTCAGCCATAGTGTTCCGGGAATAGATGGTAACTGATGAATTGCAACTATGATTGTACGGAAATACTTGGGTAAAAAGTATACTCCATCTCCCCAATCTAATTTTAGTTGCCCACCATACCCAGAAATGATATTTTTGGAGGCTGTGGGTGTGAGTATCCACAGTTGAGGAATTTCTGCTTCTGGTATTTTAATTTTGTTGCGTTTTGCTTCTCGTTGGATTGCGCTTTTGATTTCTAATAATTTAGAGATACAATCGCCTATTTCGTCTATTGATGCAGGGTTGCGAAAGGGTTCAAAGATGGCTGGTGTTGTGGCCATTCTGCCTAATATTCCCAATGTGGCTAAATTAGCTGTTTGGTTGGGAATTGGTGTGAATAACACGTCTATTTCTTTGACTTCGGCTGCGACTCGACTTGGTGCTTGGACTGTTCCGAATGGTTTGAGGAGTTCTTCTAGTTAGTCTTTGGAGAATTGGTCATGGATGAATCTTGTCATTCCTTATGGCATCAGCAATGATGATTTATGCTATTTTACCAAAGCGATCGCCTGCCAAATCAGTAGATCCGGTGGGCGATCGCACTGAAAAATCTTTGCTCATACTAAAAGTGAATGTTATCGAGTTAAGTTATAAGTAAACTCTTTGTTGTTGCCTACATCTATTTTTCGGAATCCTTCGCTTTTGATTTCACAAGTCTTACTATTAGAAAGCTTAAATGCTTGATTACTTACACAAAATCTCGACCTGCCATTCCATGCCAAGTTTTCTGAAGTACCATAACTACGGGCATAAACGTAGTAATAACGATTTTTCAGACTACTAGAATAAACCCTAGCACATTCTCTCGGCGATAATTTCCACCATCCTTCAGCATACCATTTGTTATTTTCTGCATACCCAATGGCAGTAGTGACTGATACATTTGTTTGATTACAAATTTTTAATCCCTGACTGTTTGTTATCGAGCTATCGCTAATAGCTTTATTACAGTATTTTGATTCTAGGGTATTCAAACTGTAAGTATTTAAATCTAATGATTCTTGTTGAGCCAACCGACGAATATTTTGAATTTGACTACAGTTATCTATTGCTTGCTGGTTATTTTGATACAATAATGTCCAGTTTGATGGTGCTTTAGGCCCACAAGTAATATCCTCAAAAGCATTAACGTTACATATACCTCCCGGCCAATCTGCACAAGCCATCTGTCCAAAAGCATTTTGAACACAGTTATAACCGCAACGCTGTTGCCCAAAGGCATTAGTGATACATCCTGCCTTTGGGATGTTTTGTGCAGTTACTATAGGTGTATCCTGAATAAATAAATATAAGTTTTGTACGATTGTAAGAATTACAATTCCCGAAAATGAAGAAAAGGAATGTACCATACATTTTTTCATGGTTTTCAAAAAAGTGTTCGCACGTACTTTTTACCTATTTAAAAAAGCATCGACCTCAGTTACACTTGCAATTTAGGAGGTAATCACACCAACAACACAACTTATTTCAAAATAGCGATCGCCCTCAGTTATCTTTGCTGACTCTGGAGGGCGATATCTCCTTTTTAAAGGTATATTATGGTAACAAACTTATGACAGTACATAAATGTAACTAGCATTTGATTTTACTAGTTTACAACAGCACTCACTTCAACCCGAATGAGTCCTGCTAGTTCATTTGTTACCTTCATATAAAGAATTATTTTTTTCTTTTCTAATGCGAGTCTATATTGAAATTTTCTGGCATCATTCTTGCAGTTATCAACACATTTGCCACTCACGCTCTTTATACGACCATCAGGTTGCCAATCAAGTTTATATCTAACCCAACCTTGTCCTCTTGAAGCATTATATTCCCAATCTTGAGATCCAGCTGCACCATTGGCAGAGAGAATAATATCTTGTTTTTCGATTTCGCTGGCTAGTGCAATTGGATAGCCTATAAATCCAGAGATTAAAGTACCAAAAATAATGGGCAAGCCAACAGATTTTAAATTTTTCATGATGGTATTTTTCCTTGTCAACATTTTTTTCAAATTAGCAACTTTTTCGTTACACTGAACAATTTCAAAATTACTCTTATGCAGTTGGTAAAATAGCTACAAGAATAACTGCAAAAATTCCAAACAGAAATCCAAGTACAAGCCACAGTGCTGCGTTTCTACCCTTTCCTTGTGCAATTTGCATAGAAACACAAGCAAAAAACGACGCACAAATTAATGATAAAATTAATAAATCAACGCTCATTACACTCCTGTTTAATCTGAATTTAATTAGGACTTATGCAAGAACTCTCTCAAACTCTTATAACTTCGTGTTCTTTGCGTCCTTTGCGGTTCGTTTTTTCCTAATTTTGCGTAAGTCCTGATTTAATAAAAAATTACTAAAAAACGCCATCAAAAAATTCTTTGCCCATTCTTATGGATGTAGCTGTCATCACTAAACCACCAGTCATAATATGAGGTTGTTGCCCTGTAAGACCTACTATTGCCGTACCAGAGCCAAAAACAAACATTATTACAGTTAGCGTTTGTCCTATTAGTTTTCCCATTGTTAGTGTTACCTTTTTTCAATTATTTAAATTTGTGTTTTCTCTGCAAGTGAGCTATGTATGCCTCTAAAAAGAGTTAATTGCTAAGAGCGATCGCATTCTTTTTTGGGAAAAATATAAATTTTATAACGAACCCAAAATAGAGCCTAAAAGATCAGATAAATCTTTGGCAATTTCTTTTTGATATGTAGGTTCGTCCATATTTAAACAGGTATTTACTAGGCTGGAATGATTTTCTGTGCGACCTTCAAACAACCTGAACCGTGTATTTTTCAAATACCCATAAGCTTGACAAGCATTATCACTACTAGCAAATGAAAAATATTCTTGAGAACTTGTAATTTCTTGTAACATTGCTCTCTTAACTTCTGGAATGGTACTGCTATTAGCCCAGTTTATTGATTCCTGTGTATCTACCAGAGATTCACCTCTAATAGCCCTACCTGCATTGACTAAATAAGCGTATGATTCTGCAACTGCTACACGGGTTTGGGCTTGTGCTGGTGTAGCGGAAATTAAAAAACAGGTGAACATGAAAGCACTAAAAATATTGAACTTACGCATGATTACCTCCTGAGTGGTTGTCAATTGATTGGAAAGCTTTCACAAATTTGTGCTTATATCAATAGAACGTCGCAGATATCTTTACCTATTCCATGAAGGTGATCGCATGAAAAAATCCGGCTGATTCATCAGCGCGATCATAAATACTTTCACCTATTTCATGATGGCGATCGCATGATAAAATCTGGTTAATTGATGAGCGCGATCGCGCCTACTAAGTTGGCTTATTTCAAGTATTTCACTACTTATACAAAGGATTAGTGCGATAAAACGTTGCATCTTGTCTGAAGATGTCTCGTCCATCTGCTGCTTCTACCCATAACTCAAAGTTCTTGTGTCGTATATAGTGACCGGGTAAGTTAAATGATTCAAATGAAACAGTAGAAAAATTGTTACCAAATAGTCCATTCACAATACAAAAAGTAGCATCTTCCTTAAAAAGTTGCTGATTGCTTCTTCTTGCCAACTTTAGCCTTAAATTTTCATGTCTCAAAAAGTGACCGGGAAAGTTGACTGATTCAAATGACTTACATTGACTATTTGCTAATCCTGGAACAAGTTTGTAGGTTGCATCTTTTCTTCCCAGTTCATTATTGATTGGTTCTAAGTAGCCCAAGAAATTTTTATGGCGAATATAACGATTGGGAGCGTTATACGATTTGAAAGAAAAGAAACTAGATTTACTCTTACTTTGGGAAAAAACTGATGTAGATGTGGATGTCAGAAGGATGGCACAGACTGACACACTTAAAGTTGAAACACTCAAGAGCTTTTTTAGGCAATTAAATTTCGTCATAATGCGAATTTGTCACCTGGGGATAGAGACAATAAGTTTGTGACTAAAAATATACTCACAAGTGTGACATAATGGCGTATAGCTGTCAATCATAAGTTGAAAGTTTCATACAACGCAATATAAATACAAATACGTGTAAATACTTTTAATTAAAATCAAATAACTTTAAACTAGTTGTTGTGAGGCAATTCTGAGAACTAAAAGCTCAAAGCGTTACTTAATAAGCATTTCAAATGATAGTAATATTTATATCCGCCTAATTACAGAGGGCGATGAGGTTAATTTTTATTAAAATAGTCACAAGTGTGAGTTAACTATAAGGCTAGTAACAGTAAAGCATGAACCAACAACAATTCGAGGTGATATTTGAGAAACTGACAAGCCGACGAAAAGAGGTATTGCAAAGGATACTGGCTGGTGAGACGGATGCAGAGATAGCTGCGGCGATGAATATTGGTGAGCCTAGTGTCAGAAAATTTATTGAAAGGATATGTCAAGAGTTTGGGCTAAATAGTGAACATTCTGATAGCCGTCGCTACAAACGCTCAGAGTTAGTGACACTTGTTGCCAAACACAAGCCTGACTTACTCAGTGAGCGTCATCCTGAAGTTACACATCAAGTAATAGTAGCAGAGACGGAAGATACTGATGATGCTAATGTGACTGAATTCATTATGCAACTTCTGTCAACGCATCAACCCATAAATGAGGAATTTACTAAATTTATTCTGCGGTTTAATTTCAATGAACAGGAGAAAAAACAAATGCCTAAAGCTCTAAATAAAATTGGCTATGAACATTACTTAAATAGTGATTTTAATCAAGCGTTATCTTATCTAAAAATTGCTGTGGAATTAAAACCAGATTTTGCTTCGGCTCACTATAATTTAGGTGCGACTTATGAAAAGTTAGACGACTGGAATCAGGCTTGTGAACATTATAAAATTGCGATGCAATATCAAAACCGGGCGGCTGATGCAGCGATTAATAATTTAGCTCGGTTAGATATTTTACAAGGAAACAATGCGGCGGCGATAGAATTAATTGAGCCAATTTTATCAAGAGTGAAAGATAACACCGTCAAAGCAGCGTTACATAAGAATTTGGGTTGGGCATATTTTCAGCAAAATTTTTACCCACAAGCTAAACAACATTTACTCATATCATTAGAATTAGAAATTGATTATGCTGCTGCTTATGGTTTATTGGCACAAGTGCAAGAAGCACAGGGAGATAAACAAGACGCAATTTTATCATGGCAAAACTTCCTAGAATCTTACTCTCATGATCAACAGTTAAAAAGAGTGCGTTGGAAGTTACCAGAATTAGAGGTTTGGAAATTGAATGCTATGAGAACTGTCAGTAGTCAAAATTTTCAAAATAGCGAGATCCCAGACTTCTGAAAGAAGTCTGGGATCTAGAGTTGATAGCTGGATGAAAAACATACTCTACTATAGAAACCCAATTTTATTTCTGAAAAAATTTCAGTAACGCACCGGAAACTTTGCGTTAGATGCGTTACGCTGTCGCTAACACATCCTACAATGATTTATAAAAATCTCTCTCCCTTGTCTACCCTGTCTTCCTTATCTTTGTTATTCGCATATCAACTAGGACTACTATATCAATTTGGTGGAACAGTTGGATCATCTTCCTCTTCTTCATCTCCACCAATAACGCTGTGTTCAATAATTGCTGATGCTGATATTATCATGGTTCATTTCTCCATTCACCTTACTGACATTTAAATCAAGAGGAAGCGAGGAAATTTCTATGCTTTTGAAGTTGATTGTTAAATTTGCCCCGGTTTATTGTTGTTATTATGTCGGGAATTTCCTGAAATCCAAACACGAAAAACTAGGGAATATTGTGAGGTGAATGTAAGGTTTTTCAGCCTGAAGCAAGAAAAAGTAGGGAAAAGTAAGGTGCGGAGTAGATGTGTAGCGCCTGATGGTTAGATATCGCTTGATTTAAACATGACAACTACCCAGACAGGACTTACGCACCAAAATTGTCTGTGGGGATTGGGTGCGGGGGTGAAAGGGTATGGGGTGTATGGGTTTTGAATACTTACACCCATACACCCTCATACCCCTGTACCCTGTTCTAAAACCTTATTTTTTCGTTTTTTGCGTAAGTCCTACTAGATACTCGACTTTCTAAAAAAGTGGGATATCTATGGCTTGCAAAGTGCGGTAAAATTCTACTTATTTATATTGATATATAACCTATGCACTCCGAAGAAAAAATTCCTTGGGAGGATATTAAGAAATTAGTTGATGCTATCGTATTTCAATCTACTAAGAAGTATCTTACTGACTTAGAAGTGAAAGTATTAAAAGGTAGTTGGGAGGGTAAAAAATATGATGATATTGCGAGAGAGTTAAATTTAACCAATACATATATTCAAAATGATGTTGGTGCTAAATTATGGAAAAAACTTACAGATGCTATCGGAGAACCTGTGAGTAAAAGTAATTTTCGCCAAGCACTAAATCGCGCCAAGGAAAAGCAAAAATCACAACAGATATTTCCATCTACTAATCTGCGAGAACTTCCTCATCATCCAGTTCCCCTCAATTCTCCTCTCTATATAGAACGGTACTCACCAGAATCGCTGCATTACACTGTAGAATCTTTTTGTTATGAAGCGATCGCCCAACCCGCAGCACTCATCCGCATCAAAGCACCAAGACAAATGGGCAAAACTTCCCTACTGGACAGAATTCTGGCTCAAGCACGCAACTATGGTTATCGCACAGTACGTTTAAACCTCCAAGATGTAGATGAAGTAAATTTTAGTAACTTAGATAACTTTTTGCATTGGTTTTGTGCATACATTAGCCTAGAACTAAATATTTGCGATCGCGTCCAAGATTATTGGAAACAACCCATAGGTAGTAAAATTAGCTGCAAAACATACTTACAAGACTATATATTTCCGCAAATAAATACCCCCTTAGTCTTGGCTTTTGATGAAGTAGATCGTATTTTCAGTTATCCTGAAGTGTCTCAAGGCTTTTTTGGACTACTGCGAACTTGTCACGAAGAAGCAAATAACCGATATATCTGGAAACAGCTACGACTGGTAGTAGTACATTCCACCGAAAATTATGGGCTATTGGATATCAATCATTCACCGTTTAATGTCGGAGAATCTATAGAATTAACTGAATTTACATCTATCCAAGTCCAAGATTTAGCACAGCGACATCAAATTGATTGGAGTCATGATTTAGTACAGGAACTCATGGCGATGGTAGGAGGACACCCATATCTAGTGCGGATGGCGTTTTATCATTTCGCTCAACCAACCCCAGGAAAATGGGGAAGTTTAGAACAATTGTTGCAAGACGCTCCTAGGGACACAGGAATTTATAGTCAACATTTGCGCCGACACTTAGGAATTCTGCGAGCAAATGTCAAATTAGCAGCCGCATTCAAACAAATAATTAGCACAATTGAACCTGTATCATTAGACCCAATATTAGGATATCAATTGCACAGTATGGGACTAATTAAATGGCAAAGTAATCAAGTCATACCACGCTGCGAGTTGTACCGACAATATTTTAAAGAACGTTTGGTAGATTAAATAATTAAAAGTTGCTATGAACCCTGATACATCATTTAAGTCAGCTTTTAACTATTACAAAGTTGGCGGTAGCTTATCTCCAGAACATCCCAGCTATGTCAAGCGACAAGCAGATACAGAACTATATGAAAGTTTAAAAAATGGCGATTTTTGCTGTGTATTTAATTCCCGACAAATGGGAAAGTCTAGCTTGCGAGTTCAAGTCACAAAAAAACTAGCAGAAGAAGGCATCAAGTGTACTTCAATTGATATGACAACTATAGGCAGTTCTGAGCAAATTTCCGAAAACTTTTATGCAGATATCACTTTTGAATTATGGTCGGCTTTTTTAGATGATGTATCTAACTTTTATCCTTGGTGGAAAGAACATCAACTTTTATCACCATTGCAGCGATTAAGTCAATTTATTGATAAAGTACTGTTAATAACAATAACCCAAAATATTGTGATTTTTATCGATGAAATTGATAATTTAATCAATAGAAAAGCCAAAGATGAATTTTTAGAATTTATTCGTTCCTGTTATAACCAACGTGCAGATAAACTGCAATATAAACGCATTACATTTTGTCTGTTGGGTGTAGTCACACCATCAGATTTAAAGGATAAAGAAGGGATACCTTTTAATATTGGTAAAACAATTGAGTTGGCTGGATTTAATTTAGAAGAAGCCCAACAATCTTTAACCAAAGGATTAGTGCAGAATGTCGATGCACCCGAAATAGTTTTACAAGAAATCTTATCTTGGACTGGTGGACAACCATTTCTGACGCAGAAATTGTGTAAACTGATTCTAGAAAAAGGAGAAAATACACAGCTAAATATTGATGCACTAGTAGAAAATTACATAGTTAAAAATTGGGAATTTTATGATGATCCAGAACATTTAAGAACAATCAAAAACCGATTACTAATCGGTAAAATATCAGCTTATAACCGACTAATAATTTATCAACAAATATTGCATAAGCAATACATAGATGCTGATGATAGCACTGAGCAAATATCATTACGCTTATCAGGGCTAGTAGTTAAACAACAAAGTAAATTAAAAGTTTGTAATAAAATCTACGAAAATGTTTTTAATCAAAGTTGGGTTGAAAAAAATTTAGCTACACTACCACAACTGTTAGATGTAGATGTCAATACTGAATTAAAAAGTTCTAACATTTTAAATTATAGTTTGCTAGTACCCATAGCTCTTATTCTGGCTATCATCAGTTCAATTTCTCTGGGTTTTTCATACATAGTTGTTGAAAGTCAGCCGTGGAATCAAGCCTATAATAGTAGTAATATAGGGGCTATACTTGAGTGCCTTAGAGTCTGCTTTTTATTGACATTAGAAGTATATGTAATTTGTTCAGAGTTTAGTCAAGAAGCAATCCAGTTAATTCAGGAAAAAAGATTATATTTAAGACGTAGAGTTACATGCTTGGTAGGATTTATCTTTTGTTTAATGTTGGTATTTCATCACTTTTGGTATGGGCCGCATCAACTCTTAGGAAATAGCCAAGTAACTACAGAAGAATATTTTAATCAGTATCTACTACCTTATATATGGTATTTTCCTTACTCGATTGTTAACTTCATCGTTATAGGTGTTCCACTGTCTAGCTTAAGCATACATGTTGTTATAGAAGATTGTAACAAGCTTAGGATAAAAATCAAAAAATATAAAAATTATTTGACTCAAGTAACAAATGAAATATCTTTATTATCTTATATTGATAACAATGAAATTATCCAACAATTTAAACAAATCTACTGGTATTTTTATGAAAAAATTAACCGACCTCTGAATTTGCTCTTAGGTATTGTAATTCTGATTTATTTTGACGCAACATTCAGTAAAAGCACATTATCTCATAGTGCCTACTTCTGGACACAATTATTTTGTATATTCGGTTTTATGACTCCGGCAATTGTGTTGATTTTGTGGGGATTATTAGCATATCGAAAAAGTAGGGAAGATACTATTGGTGTTTTATTTAATTTTAATTGTGATTTCACGGAAATTGAAAGTCAGTATAGTACATTTAATTTATTAAAGAAAATCGTTAGGTCGAATATTTTTTTAATTACAATTTGTATAATCTGTTGTTTACAGATTATCTACACAATCTTTAAATTTTAGGTTTCCTTACTTGAATTATGGTGAAAATCTCGAAAAGAAAAGTTACTAAGTCTGAAGCGGAGTTACTTGTTAGACAAATCAAGCTCACACCTAACATTATTGGTTATTCCTTAACCGAGTGGATGGCAGCAGAAAATATAATAGTAGCTGAAGACGAAGAAGGGAAAATGCTAGGAGTTTGTTTAAATTATGATATTGATAAAGATTGGTATAAAATAGCAGCTTTATTTGTATTTGAGGAATTTCGCGGAAAAGGCATTGGCAAATTATTGTTTTATGAATCATATAAAGATGCTGTAAGCAGACACAAGCATTTATATACCATCAGTGCTAATGAAATTGTTATAAAAATGATGAGAGATTTAAATTTTTTGTTATTTGACAATTTATTAATGATGCCTAAAATGGGTAGTCAACATAAATGGATATTATGTTGGCATTCTCTAATATGGATCATGAATTTTTATAGAATTAAAGAAATAATTAGGAAATCAATAGTTTATCCGCATCATACCAACTTTGTTTATGGTATTCATATTGCTCAGTGTAAATAAAGAAAAGAAAAGAACAAGCATCTAGTGTCAGCCAGGAGGAAAGTATTGTGAAAGCCGTCTTAATGACAGCAGCCGGTAGTCCCGAAGTCCTGCAATTACAGGAAGTACCAACCCCTATTGTTCCTTTGGATAATAGGCAACTTTTAGTCCGCTTGGTAGCGGCTGGGGTGAACCCGATTGATACGAAACTGCGTAAACGTGGCACTTTTTACCCTGATCAAATGCCGGCAATTTTAGGATGTGATGGTGCTGGTGTTGTGGAAGCGGTGGGTGTTGGTGTACAAAAGTTTCGTCCAGGGGATGCGGTGTTTTTCTGCTATGGTGGTTTAGGTGGATACCAAGGTAATTATGCAGAATATACGGTTGTCGATGAGCGATTTGTGGCGCGTAAACCTACATATGTGTCTTTTGCGGAAGCCGCAGCCGCACCGTTAGTATTAATTACAGCTTGGGAAGCTTTATATGAACGGGGAAGATTGGAACCAGGGGAACAAGTACTAATTCATGCTGGTGCTGGTGGTGTAGGACACGTAGCTATACAACTGGCAAAACTCAAAGGTGCGGCTGTTGCTACAACGGTGAGTACTCAGGAAAAGGCGGATTTTGTGCAGCAACTTGGCGCAGATTACCCGATATTTTACAAACAAACAGATTTTGTTCAAGCTACTTTAGATTGGACTGGTGGCGGAGGTGTAGATTTAGCGTTTGATACCGTTGGTGGTGAAACTTTTCAAAAAACCTTTCCGGCGGTGCGGGTGTATGGTGATATTGTGACGATTCTGGAACCTGATGCGAATACGGTGTGGAAAACGGCGCGGAATCGCAATCTCCGCATTGGGTTGGAATTGATGCTAACACCGATGTTGTTGGGACTGGATGAAAGTTTGCAACATCATGGGGAAATTTTGTCACAGTGCGCGACTTGGATGGAACAAGGGAAGCTGAAAATCCAGGTTAATCATCAGTTTCCGTTAAAAGATGCAGCAAAAGCCCATGAATTAATTGAAACTGGTGCGATCGCGGGTAAAATTGTCCTGCTGATTAGTGATGAATGATTGACATTTGAGTAATTTATTTCTTCCAGTCCAAAATACGCTGAGAAAAGCGCAGAGGTTCGCTCACAATCTGATGTTTGTGTGCCTCTGCGGTTTATTTTTGAGTTTTTCGCTACCTGCGTCTGCTGTCGCCGCACCAACGCAACTAGTACGCACGCCTCTAACACTGGAAATTTTACAAGAAAGAATAGGTAAACCAATACTCCGCGAAGGTAATTTAACTGTTGATTTGCGGCAAATGGTGATTGATTTGCGTCCAGAGAATAGCAGTTTTCGAGATGCTTTTTATCAGTTGCTGCGGAAAGAATTGCAAAAGGCGGGTGCGAAACCTTTGGGTTTAGACTTGAGTTATTCTGTAATTCAAGGCGATTTTATTGGCAGTGATTTGGGTTTACGTACACCTTTATATGCTCAGGCGATCGCACCAATTTTCACTGCTACTGAACAAGCACAATTAGAAAGTTTACGTCTGGTTTGTTTACAATCACTAGCCATTACTTTACCCAATTCTAAAGATTGTCGCTCACTCTTGGCAACTGATTCAAATACCTCTGGCGAAATTAATGTTTTTCGTGGCACTTTAACGATGGTAAATACGAGGTTTAATGGACAAGTTAATTTTCTGAATACTTTCTTTCTTCAGGCTGTCGATGCTCAAAATGCCATATTCTTACAATCAGCAAACTGGAGTGAAACTAGATTTAGTCGTTTGGTTAGCTTTATGAATGCCACTTTCCGCCAAGGAACTAATTTTCAAGGTGGGATTTTTTTTGATAATGTTAATTTTAAACAAGCCCAATTTCAAGAACTGGCTGATTTTCGTAGTAGTTTTTTTGTTCAATCTGCTAACTTTAATCAAGCTTTGTTTAAGCAGTTGGCTAAATTCACTAAAGTGCAATGGCAAGGTAATATTAATTTTGCAGATGTTCGCTTTGCTGGTCAAGCCCAATTTACTAAAGCCAACTTTAATCAGTTTCTGTTATTAACAGAGGCGACTTTTGAACAAGCTGTGAGTTTTCGGGAAGCCCAATTTAATCAGCCTGTGAATTTACGCGGTGCTAGTATTCTCAATTTAGCAGATTTTAGTGATGCAATTTTTGCGAAAACTGCTTTTTTAAATGTGCCAGGATTGAGTTTTAATTCTAACCAAGCCAAAATCTTAGGAAATCTTGGTCAAATTGGTAAGAGGTTTTGTGTAGCAGGTTTACAAGGTAATCAAAATGTTTTGCGGAATTTAAGCCAGAATTTTCGCCAGCAACAACAAATTGCTGATGCTAATCAATTAGAGTATCTCAAACAGCGACTTAGATTAATTGAGTTGAGTCAAAGGTTGTTAAGAACAAATATTAATAGTGCTGCAATAACTCAGTTGATAAATTTGGGTTTTTCCGCAACCCAAGCAGAAGAAATTATTAACCGTCGTCAGTTCAGAATATTTCGTAATAGTTCTGAGTTATTAACTTTAGCAGAAGCAGATATTGATTTAGAAACATATCATAAACTGAGCGATCACCTGAGTTTTGGTGAACCTCTAGCTTTAGGTGGATGGATATTACAAGCTTGGAGTTGGTTAGCTTTAAGTTTACTGCTATTACTAAGTGGTTATGGCACAAGTTTTTGGTTAGCTTTTGGTGTAGGTGGTGTAGCGATCGCGTATTTTGGGTTACTCTTTTGGTTAGTAGATCGTTGTCGTCGTCTTCATCCCATACCAATAGTTCCCACCTACTACGAAACTGTTGCGATATTGTTAGGTTTTAGTTGTATAGAATTTTTCAGTTTATTAGCTATATTCCGCAATGCCGAACAGCCTTGGCTAACCTTGGGATGTTTATTGATGATTATTATCCCAGTGCCAATCACTTTAATAATTCGATTATATCAACAAGGACGCTATCATGACTTAATGGATGTTTCTTACTTCACCGAAGATGGAACATTCCGCCAATTGCGATTATTAATTGGACGTTTACCAGTGATTCCCCGCAATCAAACATTTCGGGAAAGATATATGCCATTATTGAGCGATCGCCGTTGGAATTGGTTAAATTACTATGACTTTAGCCTGAATAATTTAGTGCGATTAGGATTTAATGATATTCGATTACGTGACCAACATTTACCAGGAATTATTGCTACCCTTGCTTGGTATCAATGGAGCTTGGGTGTACTTTATATTACCCTCATTTTGTGGACGCTTTCTCGTACAATTCCTGGATTAAATTTACTGATTTATCTAAAATAAACAATTTGATCTGCGTACTCATTCGTATCGCATTAGTGGTCTCGACTTCACTCAAATTAATGGCTTTGGCACTTTGACTGTCATGCAAGCTCGTCTCGGCGTTCCCAATGCCATCACTGCTGCTGCCCATAAATTGGCACGTATCTTTTATCGCCTTTGGACTTCTGGAGATACATTTATTGACGCTGGTATGGATACTTACGAACAACAGTATAAAGAACGGATACTCAAAAACCTCAACCTCAAGAAAAAAGCTCAAGCTTTTGGCTTAGAACTCATTCCTATTTCTGATCCCACGCAATGTGTTTCTTAAGAGTTAAGAGAAGAGAGAAGAGAGAATAAAAACTAAAAAGCTCCTTAGTTGTAGAATTGTACTAAGGAGCTTTGAGTGTAAAAAGAGACCTGGCGCCGAGCAATTGTGGCAGGAGGCGACCCTCCAACTATCGTAGCCGCAGCAGCGTTTCACCTCTGAGTTCGGGATGTATCAGTGTGGTTCCACCGCGC
>NZ_JACJRY010000025.1:0-94580 GCF_014697485.1 Anabaena sp. FACHB-83
CTCACGCGTTACTCACCCGTCCGCCACTAAATCCCTAAAGATTCCGTTCGACTTGCATGTGTTAAGCATACCGCCAGCGTTCATCCTGAGCCAGGATCAAACTCTCCGTTTTGATTCCTTTCTTGGCTACTCTTTTCTAACCTTAGCCCGGTTATTTTATTTACTTGACGCAGGCTACTTGTGTTATTATTGCTTTCAAACTATAATCTTTTCATGGTTCGGTTCCCTTCGAGCGAGCTTCGCTTTGCAGCGCCCCCTCTCTCAGGCACTTATCCAATATAACTAACCTTCCCCTCACTGTCAACCTCTTCTCTAAAAGTTTTTCGGAATTTTTTTGTGATATTGCTAAAAAGCTTATGAGATATAGGTTTTAGGGTATAGTATTTCTGAAAGTGATTCGAGAAATAGTACGGTCGTGAATAAAGTTGGTGTTTTACCGCCTTGGCTAGTGTTAGATCCGCTATTGCGTGGCTGGTTGTTGGAAGATATTGGTCGGGGCGATCGCACCACCAATCCCCTCCTCAGTTCAAATTCGACCTTAAAAACAGCAAAATGGCTGGCGAAAGCACCAGGAATCATTGCGGGACTACCATTAGCAGCAAGGGTATTTCAGCTTTTAAATGAAGAAACTAGCTTTACGACTATTGTGGCTGACGGTGAATTTTGTGAACCTGGACAAGTAATAGCTGAAATTCATGGGTCATTAGATGCACTACTGATGGGGGAACGGGTCGCACTAAACTTAGCGATGCGTTTGAGTGGGATTGCTACGTTAACTTATAAATATGTAGAGGAAATTGCTGGTTTCCCTGTTCAGTTTGTGGATACACGCAAAACCACACCAGGGTTAAGAATCTTAGAAAAGTACGCAACTGCTGTGGGAGGTGCCATCAATCACCGTATGGGGTTGGATGATGCTGTGATGATTAAGGACAACCATATTGCTGCGGCTGGTGGGATTAAAGAAGCAATTACCCGGATTCGTTCTCAAATACCTTATCCGTTGACAATTGAAGTGGAAACTGAAACGATAGAGCAGGTAAAAGAAGCATTAGAGTATAAAGCCGACATTATTATGTTGGACAATATGGGTCTGGATATGGTGCGTGAAGCTGTGTCTCTGATTCGTCAACACAATAGTCTGGTAAAAATTGAAGCTTCGGGAAATGTCACTTTAGAGAGTATTGCTGATTTAGCGGCGACGGGTGTTGATTACATCTCTAGTAGTGCGCCGATTACTCAGTCAAAGTGGTTGGATTTGAGTATGAAGATAGTTGGATAACAGGACTTTTGCGAGTATTACCAGTAATAGTTGAGGTGTGATACTGGCATAAGTACTTTTATGACAGCGTTTTTCGGTTGATTCCAGTACAAGTTGATAGAGGCTAGGGACTAGATGAATTTACCTCATTGGGGTGAAAACCTCTGGACGGCTTGTTTTGGTTTTTATTGTCTTGACTTAAGTTTCAAGCATCTGTATTGACTCACTGGAAAGTGTGCTTGGAAATTTATGATTTTTAAGTATTTATGACTATTGCATATTTCTTAAATCAGAATTATTCTGACTTACATGGCAGAATTTAATTAACCGCCCATACATAAACTGCTGAAGAGGTAAATATGGCTGTTATCGACAGAGTTCCTGACGTTTTATTTAAAACCCGTGTGCGTGACGAGTCTGTACCTGGGCCTAATCCTTACCGTTGGCAAGACCGCACTACTCAAGATATTTTTGGTGGCAAGCGTGTTGTAGTCTTCTCTTTACCAGGAGCTTTTACTCCTACTTGTTCTACTTCCCATTTGCCACGCTATGAAGAACTATATGATGAATTCAAAGCTTTAGGCGTTGATGAAATAATTTGTATTTCTGTAAATGATGCCTTTGTCATGTTCCAATGGGGTAAACAACAAGGCGCAAATAAAGTATTTTTACTTCCTGATGGGAATGGCGAGTTTACTCGCAAAATGGGTATGTTAGTAGATAAGTCTAACCTGGGCTTTGGGATGCGCTCTTGGCGTTACTCAATGGTGGTTGATGATGGCAAAATTGAAAAGATTTTCATTGAACCAGGGTTTTTAGATAACTGTCCTACCGATCCTTTTGAAGTTTCAGATGCAGATACAATGCTGGCTTACCTCAAGGAAGCAAAGACACCTGTAACTGCTTAAATACAATAATTTGTAGTTGATAATGCGTAATTCGTAATCGTTAATTTAATTGCGAGTTACGCATTACGCATTAGTAATTATTCATGGGGGAGACATGAGTTACGATTTTGATTTATTCGTAATTGGTGCAGGTTCTGGAGGAATTGCCACTGCTAGAAGGGCGGCAGAATATGGCGCTAAAGTGGGAATTGCCGAGTTTGATAGACTGGGTGGAACCTGCGTTAATCGTGGCTGTGTTCCTAAAAAATTGATGGTTTATGCTTCTCATTTTCCTGATGTATTTGCAGAATCTCAAGGGTATGGTTGGAGTCCTGTTGAGAGTAATTTAGATTGGGAAAAGATGATTACGGTGGTGAACAATGAAGTAACCCGCCTGAATGGAATTTACCAAAGAATGTTGGATAATTCCAAAGTTGAGGTGTTGCAAGGATATGGTAAATTTGTTGACCCTCACACTATTATTGTTGGGGAACGCCAAGTCACCGCAGATAAAGTACTAATTGCTGTTGGTGGAAAACCTGTCAGACCAAATATTTTGGGAATTGAACATGCGATTACTTCTGATGATATTTTTCACCTCAAAGAACAACCCAAGCGCATCGTAATTTTAGGTGGAGGTTATATTGGTTGCGAATTTGCCTGTATTTTAAAGGGATTAGGTAGTGAAGTTACACAGGTGATTCGTGGAGATAAGATTTTGCGTGGTTTTGATGAAGATATCCGCAGTGAAATTCAGCAGTCGATGATTAACCACGGTATTCGGATTCTGAATAATATTGAACTAATTGCTATTGATAAAAGTGCAGAAGGTGTAAAGGTTACAGTCAAAGGTAGTGGAGATAGTGAGGAAACAGTAGTTGCTGATGCTGTGAGTTTAGCGGCTGTTGGTCGTAAACCCAATACCCAACATCTTGGTTTAGAAAATACCACAGTTCAGCATCGAGATGGGGCAATTTTGGTAGATGAGTACAGTCGCACCCATGAAGAAAATATCTATGCAGTGGGAGATTGTACAAATAAAATTAATTTGACTCCTGTTGCGATTAATGAAGGTCGAGCGTTGGCAGATACGGTGTTTGGTGGTAAATCTCGAATCATGAGTTATGCTAACGTGCCGACAGCTATTTTCACGACACCGGAAGCTGCAACTGTTGGTTTAACGGAAGCGGAAGCAAGAGAAAAATACGGGGATGCGGTGAAAATTTATAAATCGCGCTTTCGCCCAATGTATTACACTCTGACAGGTAAAGATGAAAAAACCTTGATGAAGCTGATCGTTGATCAGAATACTGATAAGGTCGTAGGGGCGCACATGGTGGGGAATAGTGCGGCTGAGATTATTCAAGGAGTAGCGATCGCTGTTAAGATGGGTGCTACCAAAGCTGATTTTGATGCAACTGTCGGTATTCATCCAACTTCGGCTGAAGAATTCGTGACTATGCGTTAAAAATCTCTGAGGTTGAGCAAGTGTTTGGCTGTAATAGCTATCAAGCTTGCTCAACCCAGTGTGATTTTGGGCAAGTTAAGGGTCAAGTACTATTTGGAGGCGTTAACTGATGACCCAAACCCAAGCTGAACCAAAGTTATACACCTTTGATGAGTTTATCGAATGGTATCCCGAAAAATCAGAAGTTCGTTACGAATTGCATGATGGGGTGATTGTCGAAATGCCTAAACCTACAGGCGAACATTCTGATTTAGCTGGTTTTTTGATTGAAGAATTACTCATCACAATTAGAGAGATGGGTAAGCGCAGCATTTGGACTATTCCTAAAGAATCTATTATTAAGCCGCACCGCGATAAGTCTGGATATGAACCGGACATTATTGTGTTAAATCAAGAAACTATCGATACTGAGACACGCTGGAAAAAAGAATCTGTTATTCAAAACGCGACTTCGGTAAAACTAATAGTTGAAGTAGTTTCAACCAATTGGCAGGATGATTACTACGATAAACTTCGTGACTATGAAGGTATGGGTATCCCAGAATATTGGATTGTTGATTATGCTGCACTGGGCGGGCGCAAATTTATTGGTAATCCCAAACAACCTACCATTTTTGTGTGCGAGTTAATTGACGGAGAATATCAGATGACTCCGTTTAGAGGAACAAACCGTATTATATCGCCGACTTTCCCGGAGTTGAAATTAACAGCGCAGGAGGTTTTTGACTCGGTATCATCAGATTAGGCATTCAATGTATAATTGCTGAGTATTTCGTGTCTTTATTTATTGTTCAAACTATTAAATGATTACCCTTACACCAGAGGAAATTGCTCAGTTTCGCAGCCAGTTGGTAGATAGTCCAGAGGCTTTAGCCGCTTTGGATGCAATAGAAGATTGTGAAGGCTATTTAGATGATGCAATTCCACTGCTAGTTATGCGGGAAACTGCACAGGAAGCAGATAGAGGATTGAGTGATTGGTTGGAAAAAATTCGCCAATTTGTTTGTCAAGAAGAAGTTCGAGAAGCTTTAGAATCTGGATTCATCGCTCCAATTATAGAACCATTGGCTGCAAGTGCAGGTATTCCTTTAGGTACGGCGACTGCACTTAGCCTTTTGGTGTTTAAATTGGGTGCAAAAAAGTTTTGTCAAGTACCGAAATCTGATGCTTAAAGCCCAGAAGCTATAAATCCAGCCCAATAGTAGGGATTTGCAAAAGGTAAAGGTTGACGTTGCTTGATTAGTTTCAAAGATTCTTGAAATCTGATGCGTTGTCCTACTCTTAATTGAGCCAGGACTTTTTCAATTTGGGGTTTGTGTTCCTCTAAAAATTGATCTAATCCTTCAATAGTTAAATTTCGCAGCCAGTTTTGAGCTTCCTTCAGGGCTATGGCAATATCTCCTGCTTGTAGGTTATCAAGTTTGACTAAGTTTTCGTAGAATTTAATCATTAAAAAGCTGGTGGAAATGTCATTTACTTTCCAGAGAGAACTAACAACACTGGGACTACCAGCTAACAGAAAACCGCTAGGTAAACCAATATATTCATCGCTGGTATTATTAAAATCAATCAATCCAGTTTCGCAAGCAGAAAGGGTGACGAGGCGACATTTTTCTAATTTGAGACTGAAGATTTTATCTAGGGTAAGGCATTTTTCTAAATCATGGGTTTCCCCTACTCTTATATTTAGATAACGTTCGGAATCAGGTTTTGTTGGTGTATCTGTGACGGGTGAATTTGCTAAAATTAGGGCTGATTTACCAGCGTTTGTTAAGTTAAAAAACCCGTGACAGCTAAAGTGGGCGCAGTGGTAAGTATTTAAGTCAGAATTATTAATTGCTGTGAGTGTTGCTGCTTTTTTTTGCAGGACGTTGGCAGTATTAAAGTAGCTTTGAATAACTTGTACTTCTAAATCTGTATAGTTTAAATCGCCTGTTGGGTTTTGAATCGCAAACAGGGATTGAAAATCAGGACGTTTACGCTGTTGTACCTGTTGTAGTAGTTGACAACTGGGTGCATAGCTGACACCACCAGGAAATAAATCTAGAAGACAGCGCGAGTTTTCAGAATTTTGATTTGCTGGGAGTGCATGAAGTGGGAAAAAATGCAATAAAAGATGGGGAATTAAGATGAGTTGATCGCAGTGCTTTGGTATCTGGGTTAATATTTCATCAATGTGGAGAATTGCGGCTAATTCTTGGAGTGATACTCCTAAATTATTGCGCCATTGGTCTTTTTGAGTGTAGTAATTTTGTAAATATTGATTGCCCCAATCATACAAAGCTTCTTGGTCTTCTGGTTGGGATTGCCAAACTGTTACCTCTCCTTTATTTGTGACAATAAACGCCAATATTTCATCATTAAGAACATACCACTCAATAATGACTGTATTCTCACTCAAAGTAGCCTGAAACGAATTAAAATCAAAACTATAACCAACAGGTAAATATTTGTTTTGTAATTCATTACGCTGTCGTCGCAATTCTTGGAGATGTTTTGCTAAGACTTGGGGATTTTCAGCTTTACCATTTTGGATTTGATATTGTCCTACGGCTATTTCATCCCTGTAGTTTTCTAATTGAGTGAATACTTCTGGAGGGAAGATGGTTTTAGCGTCACGTTCAAGGATTTGCTCTACTAAATTGCGAGTTTTACTGCGTTCAGCATATTCAATTGCTTCAGTAGTTTTATTTAATTGCAAGCAAACTTTTACCATGCGGCTATAAATATTGTTAAAGTGTTCCGCTTGTTTGCGTTTGGTTTCTTCACCAGATACTATTTCTTCTCGTAAAGATTCTACTGTGTCAATGGCAGATTTCAAAGTATTGTATGCTAAATCAAACTGATTTGCATTTTGGTAAGCAATTCCTCGTCCGAACAAAGTTTCTGCATGGTTTTGAGGTAAAGCCTCCCTGCTGTAGACAGTTAAAGCAGCAGTATAAGCAACGATCGCATTTTCGATATTCTCAGCCTTGTCTCCTTTGATTCTCTCCTGGTAAGCATTTGCAAGACTATTTTGCGTCATTGCCCAATCTAGAGGCAAAGCTTCTCTGGTGTAGACAGTTAAAGCCGCAGTATAAGCAGCAATGGCATTTTCGATGTTTTCAGCCCTGTTTCCTTTGAGTCTATCTCTGTAGGCAAGAGCGAGATTACTTTGTGTACCTGCCCATTTTTCAGGCAAAGCTTCCCTAGTTCCGACAGTTAAAGCCGCAGTAAAAGCAGCGATCGCATTTTCGATATTCTCTACCTTGTCTCCTTTGATTCTCTCCCTGTAAGCAAGAGCGAGATTATTTTGCGTTCCTGCCCAACCAATAGGCAAAGCTTCTCTGGTGTAGACAGTTAAAGCCGCAGTAAAAGCAGCGATCGCCTTTTCGATATTCTCTGCTTTGTCTCCTTTGATTCTCTCCCTGTAGGCATTTGCGAGATTATTTTGCGTTGCTGCCCATTCAACAGGCAAAGCTTTCCTTGTTCTGACAGTTAAAGCCACTTCATAGCCGATAATAGCAATTTCCATCTTGTTAGCTTTGCTACCCAAGGGAAATTGCGCTACTAAATTGCTAAATTCAACAATAACTGCTGCTAAATATTTCGCTTCATCTGCTGTTCCTTCCCTCAGTCTATTTGTCCCCCAACGACGTAGTATTTCTGCAAACACTCCATCAAGTTTGTCTGTATTTTGTGCCAACAAGGGGTAAACTACCTGGGGATTACCTTCGCTGTCTGCGGTTGCTTGTAACGTTTGGTATAAAAAATTAAAATATTCTTTTTCTGTGGCAGTCAATGATAATTCACTATAAACCCCAAGTTGCTGTCCCACTATATTCATTAAACGGTTAGCTTGGTCTAATCCGCCTCGGCTTAATAGATTACTTGCTATTTCCAGCATTTTTTGTATTAAGCCAGCATCAAGTAAGTCTTGGTGTGCAGCTAAAATCTCGACTTCTTCACCATTGGGAGAATCTAACAGAATGCGAATGAGGTTGAGATAGGCTTGCTGACGCTGTTCGTTCATGTGTAAGGGCGTGAAGCGCAACATAATCAAGAGACTGATTCAACGCAAACGCCCTCAATTCCAGAAAAGTATAGAATTTCATCACAGGTGACGTGTTTCTGACAACAAAAGAACCTCGTGGATGAGTAATTTTTATTTGTGAACAAATAATATACGGATTTTGCGATCGCTTGATTTCCCTAAATGCGATCGCTCATCTTTATTTTACGTACCATAAATAACAAAATATTATACATAGTATAAATTCTAGGAAAATCCTCTAATTGTCTTAATTAGCAGGAAAAATTTGTTGTCAATATTTTTGTTTTAGTGATTGACAAGTATAAAATTATACCTTAATATAAAGATATGAGAAAGGCGATCGCCCTCCGGGAAGAGTCCGCAATCGCCTTTCTTTCAACACCTAAATAGGAGTCGATTACTATCATGGCACAAGAGAGAGAAAACCCCGAAAATCAACAACCTATTGCACCGCAGTCATTTTCTAAAAGAGAACGAATTAAACATTTGTTGATTGGTTCGCCCAAAGCTGTCACCAGCACAATACACTACTTGCAGGCGATTGGTTATGCAAATGTCGGAGATTGGAGTCCATTATTACCCGCAGAAGACTCTGATGAAGTGATGAGTATTTTAATTCGGCAAATTTTTACTGCATAACTTGAAATTACAACCCCGACTCAACAATCGGGGTTGTGTTCTAATGACTGAGAGTATCAAGCGATCGCTATGGTAAATTGTGGAAGCGATCGCTTTAGTACAATATCACCTTGAGTTACGATAACACCTGCAAATACCTAGCCGAAACTTATCCTGCCGAGTTTGCCAAATGGTTACTTGCATCTGACACTACAGATAATATTCAAGTACTCAAAACCGAACTTACCCTGGAACCAATTCGTGCTGATTCGGTGACATTCCTACAAATCGCCAATCAAATCTTACACATCGAGTTCCAAACTACACCCCAATCAATACCACCACTTGATTTTAGAATGCTGGATTATTACATCAGATTAAAACGTCAATACTTCTGGTGTGAAATTTATCAAGTGTTAATCTTCTTGCAACCAACATCTTCAGAGATTGTGTATAACACTCAATACACAGACAGCAACACCATACACAAATATCGAGTGATTCGCTTATGGGAAGAAGAACCCACACTACTGTTAGCCAACCCTGCACTGTTACCACTAGCGACATTAGCTAAAAGCAACTCACCCCAAGCATTATTAGAGCAAGTGGCGGCAGCTGTCGATATGATTGAAAAACAGATGAGCGACAAAATAAGTAACCACGCAAAATTAATTACAGTCATTGCGAGCGAAGCGAAGCAATCCCAGCCCTTGCGATTGCTTCATTTCGCTTCGCTCCATTCGCAATGACTTTGTGTAATTAATTATGTTTAACTACTTATCTCAGCTTGTGTTCAAATGATAGCTGGTTTGCGGTTTGAGAAAAACTTAATTACACAAATTTTCAGGGAGGAGATTATGCAAGAGTCTGTAATTTACCAAGATATTTTGCAAAAGGGAGAAGAACGTGGAAAGAAAAAAGAAGCGTTACAACTTATCTTACGTCAGTTAACACGTCGCTTTGATGCAGTTAATCCACGGATAGAAGAGCAAATTCAGGCTTTATCTATTACTCAATTGGAAGATTTAGCAGAGGCGTTATTAGATTTTGCTAGTCAAAATGATTTAGAGAATTACTTAGTAAACCTCTCTCAATCTAGTTGATAAAATCAAGCGATCGCTATGGTAAATTGTGGAGGTGATCGCAAGCATTTTTGATTTTGTGCTGTTGAGTAGCGATCGCAATTAAATGTTTAGCTAAATTGTCTCAATTGCCACGCTTCTTGGTTGAGTGCATAGTAAACCACATCTACATTGTAGAAACGGGCGTTTTTTTCGTATTTCATGCCAACTTTTTGAATGACACGCACTGAGGCGATGTTGTCTGGATGAGCAATCGCTACTATACGATTTAATCTAGCTTCTGCAAACCCATATTTTATTGTTGCGGTGGCGGCTTCCGTGCAAATTCCCATATTCCAGTAAGATTTATCCAACACGTAACCCAGTTCAACTTCTGAGGTATTGTCCAAAAAACCTAGCCCGCAACGCCCAATCAGTTTACCGTTATCTTTGTAAACTACTGCCCACATACCAAAATTATGTTGTTGCCAATGCTGGATATGTTTGTGTAAGCTGGCTTGTGTTTGTTCCTTATTTCTTGGGGAGAGGTATTTCATGACTTCTGTATCACTGTATATACGGAACAGATCATCAAAGTCATCTGTGACGAAGTGTCTTAACCGCAGCCTGGGAGTTTCTATCTCTGACATATCATTAAACCGCAGGTGTGGGTGCTACATTAAATAAGCGTGTTTTCCCAGTGCAAAATCCAATTAATTTCATGCTCCCATTATGAGCATCTACCAACCCCGAAAAAAATCTTACAGAAGAGAGCGATCGCATAGCAATGACTGGCGATTATTTTTACGTTTAGTTCCCTATGCCCGCCGTCATCTTAGATTGCTGACTTTGGCAATAATCTTGCTTGTGCCGATCGCCTTAGCAAGTGCCATACAACCATTGTTGATTGGGCAAGCTATTTCTCTGATTCGCAATGAGCCAAGTACTTATGAGTTTCTCAGGAATCTGCCGTTATGGCAAGGCATCAATATTCTGGAAGGCTTTATATTGGTTGCCATTGTCACCCGATTATTTTTCACCAGTATTCAAGGCTATCTACTCCAGAAATTAGGACAAAATATCACAGCCGCCATTCGACAGGACTTGTTTAAGCATGTCACATCTTTGGCAGTCCGCTTTTTTGACCGTACACCCGTTGGCAAATTAATTACCAGACTCACCAGTGATGTAGAAATTTTGGGAGATGTATTTTCTACTGGAGCAATTGGCATAGTCTCCGATATATTTTCGATGGTGGTGATTATTGGGATTATGTTGTCTATTCAGTGGCAACTTGCTTGTTTGCTGCTGTTAATCTTGTTACCTGTTACCTGGTTAATTATTTACTTTCAGCAACAGTACCGCAAAGCCAATTACAAAGCGCGAGATGAACTATCGTTGTTAAATTCCCAGCTACAAGAAAATATTGTTGGGATTAATGTAGTGCAGTTGTTTCGGCGAGAAAAAATTAACGCAGAGTTGTTTCGTACTGTTAACAACCGCTACGTTGACCAAATGGATCAAACCATATTTTATGATTCAGCCGTTTCAGCTACCTTGGAATGGATTGGCTTAGTTGCGATCGCTGGTGTATTGTGGATGGGTGGTTGGTTACTTTTAGAACAAAGCTTGACATTTGGTGTCTTGTCTGCCTTTATTCTGTATGCCCAGAGATTATTTGACCCATTGCGAGATTTTGCAGAGAAATTTACCGTTATTCAAGCGGGCTTTACGGCGATTGAACGAATTAACGATATTTTAGATGAACCGATAGAAATCCGCGATCTTAATAATCAACGCTTCTCAGTTTTTGATCATAGCTTCGGTTACATAGACGAAATCATTGCTGAAATGGAAGCACAAACCTTCAATTCAGCCCCAGAATTAGGAGAAATTCGCTTTGAGCATGTCTGGTTTGCTTACAAAGACGATGATTTTGTCATCAAAGACTTAGACTTTGTAATTCGTCCCGGTGAAAAAATCGCCTTAGTCGGCCCCACAGGCGCAGGTAAAAGTTCTATTATTCGCCTGCTGTGTCGTCTTTATGAACCCACCCAAGGACGAATTTTAATTGATGGAGTAGATATTCGAGAAGTTCCCCAGGCAGACTTACGCCGCTATATGGCCGTAATTTTACAAGAAGGCTTTTTATTTGCTGGCGATGTCAAAAGTAACATCACTCTCGGAGACAGATACACATTCGAGGAAATTGAATTAGCTGCACAAAATACCAACATTGCTCAGTTTATTGAAGAATTACCCCAAGGTTACAATACTCAATTGCGAGAACGCGGCACAAATCTTTCTAGCGGACAGAAACAACTATTAGCCTTCGCCCGTGCTGCTATTCGTAGCCCCCAAATTCTTGTATTAGACGAAGCAACCGCTAGTTTAGATGTGAATACAGAAGCATTAATTCAGCAGTCACTCAATCAACTTTTAGTCAGACGTACTGCAATTATTATTGCTCACCGCCTATCTACAATCCGCAACGTAGACCGCATCTTTGTTCTCAAGCGGGGTGAATTAATTGAACAAGGTAGCCACGAAGAACTGTTAGAACAAGGAGGGATGTATGCAACCTTACACAACTTACAGATGTTAGGAATTTAATCTCATGATTCTATAGAGTGGAAATATAAACTTCTACACTATAGCAATCCTATCTGAGTTGTAAAAAATTATTATTTTTAACGAACCGCAAAGGGCGCATAGACGCGATAGCGGCTTCCCGAAGGGTAGGACACAAAAAAAGAGAAGGAAGAAAAGAAAGAGAATTTCACAAATGATTTAGGATTGCTATATATATATGAGAAGTAGGTGAACAAGACGCATTTCGACTTCTCCCCAAGGGAGACGCTACGCGAACGCTCAATGCTCAATAAGATGACTAGAAGAAAGTTGAGCGAAGCGATGCACTGAGCTTGCCAAAGTGTGGATACTGAGCGCAGTCGAAGTATCCACACTTCGGTAATCTGATTTCTACTTATTTCTTTGATTATTAACTCAATTTTTATCAATAAACATAATTATTGGTAGATGAGTAACCCTGGAATTTTTATTGAGCAAAACTAACCACCTTTGTAGAGGATAGCCAGACATTAGCTATAGCATATTTAACTAATACTGACTCTTTTTGAGAATTACAAGCACTTCTGAGTTTAATAGATTTATGACTATCCTGAATGAGTTGAGCTTGATAGGTATAGAGAGAACCATCAGGACTTTCGCAACTGATTTCACCAAGAAATGTCTGATTATCTAAACTTTGTTCCAGGATTTTGCCGGAGACTTTGTAATTAAACCAATCCCAGCCATGATGTAAGATTAATTCTCGTTCTAAAACCTGTAACTGAGTTGGTAAAATTCCCCATCCACGATAAACTTTTTCCAAACAGTGAATGTCGCCAGTACGGGTTAATATTGCTTGGAATGTTTCTTGGTCAAGAACACCATAATATCTGCCTTCTGGTAAGTCGATGGCTGTTGGTGCAAAACGGTGTCCGCCAAAATGACTAGATTTCCACAAGCGCACATTATCTAATTGCAAATCAGCTACCGTATGAGCAGCGTGGAAGTAAAAAGGATTGCCATATCTAGCACAGCATTTATCATGACTACCATGAGTACACACTAAAATATCTCTTGTTGCGTCTGTATATACTTGATAATCAGTAGTGCTATGTGCTAACCATTTTTTGACAACACCTGCGACTAACTCGATATTTGGTAAGTGAAATTCATACTTACAGTATCCATGACTTAAACCCTGCTTTTTTTGATAAATTAACAGTGTTGTTTCGTCTGCTTTATGGGATACATCATTAGCAATTAATAGAAATCTAATTGGTAGTTTTGCACGGGTAATTTCTTCTACCAAAAGTTGTAAGTTTTTAGGAACCCAGCGAGAATTAAAAGCTTCTGTAGTCCAAGGTGGTGGACACTCAACTAAAATATATGTTTCGTAATTGGTAGCACTACCAATTAATTCTTCACCTACTTGTCGCGCATAGTCAGAACAAAAAAAGGTATTCATCGAACTTATCTCGTTTGTTGGCTTTACAGATAATGAAGGCGTAAACAAAATTGTGTTGATGACTACAATTTATTCATCTCCACAAGATAAACAAAAATAATCTGCATTTACGGCTTAAAAGCAAACTGCCACTTTATAACATTCTTTCTCAACAAAAACTGTCTAGTTAATAAAATCTCTACAATATTGTCAGCTAAATTCCAAAAAGTTATTGCTGTACTTTTCAGGAAAAATTTTAAATTTTTGATTAAATTATGACTGTGGCGAGTGTACAAGAGTAGCATCTTGTCTTTAGATAGCGATTCTTTCCGTATTTTGTACAGTTCACGGAAGTCGCTCACTTGTAAAGTTCTAATTTTAACTACCATATTGCAAATATTTCTCAATAAATGATTAAAAAAAGAGTTTAAAAAAATTCCTAAATGTAAGATAAGATACTGTTTGTAGATAAAACTAGAGTCTTATCTACATAATTGAACTTTAAAGAATCTATCTTGACTGTAAATGAGGCTGTTAAAGAATGCAAGTTTTTGAGATTGTTTGTTGCATTTTGCTGTATTTATCAGTTTACGACAGCAAGCATAACTCCAACACTCAGAGTTTCTAGCCTGATCATAAATATTTTCAATCTAGTTGATACTATTTATCAATTATCACTAATTACAGGCGCTGAATTAACTTCCCAGCGAAATAGCCGAGGAAGTTGGGCTACATCTATGGCGTAATTGACAATCCATAGCACCAGTTCCAAAATCAGTAAATATCGCACCCAAAGTAGTTCTGTCTGAGAACCCAACAGCGTCAAACCTTCGTAAAGTTGCCAAAAACGATAGGGGAGGTAGATATAGGGAACCATTACCCAGACAACATGTTGTAGTTTTCTCAGGGTGAAGGTTTCAAAAAAAATTTGCCAAACCAAGATAATAAAGTACCAGCCCAGTACAGCTAACACGATGCCCTGTTTCCACCATACGCCCCACAGGAGCATAATTAGTAGTGGTAGTAGTACACCGAGTATTTGCATCGTTAAAAACCACCACTTATACCACCAAGGAAAAGGTAAAGGTACAGTATATGGCTTGGCGTTTTTCCAGCCCCAACTAATTACCCCAATCAAAAATGTGGAAACTGTAAAAAACAGCAGGTTTTCCCGTAAGAGATAGAGATTGATGTTCCAAGCATTCATAAATTTATTTTTATTCTCAGGCGTTGAGAGTTCATTCTCCTGAAGACAGAAATTACAGCACTTTTGAAGTAAGTGAGGTACAGCATGAGTAATAATACCAATTCGCAATTCGCAATTCGCAATTAAGAAATCTAGCTCCAGTAAGACTTTCTTTATTTCTATCTGTTGCATTCTTTTCTTAAATTGGTATAAGAATAGTAGGTTGGGTGTAGCGATAGCGTAACCCAACAAAGTATGCGTGAATGTTGGGTTCCGTTCCTCCACTCAACCTACACCAGTCTAAGTTGTTGCCTTAACTGAACTGTATTGGTATACAAGACTCATATTTAATTTGTGAAATACACGTAGGATATGTTGGCGACAGCGTAACACACATCTAATAGAAAAGCTTTTGGTGCGTTACAGCTTGCGCCTAACACACCTTACATATACTCAGACAGAAATTCTAGTTGACGTTTAAGCGATCGCAATACCAATAATCCAATTTACTAGTTTTTAGCTCTGTTTTCTTGAACTAGATGCACAATCGAAGGGACTAAAGAAATCACAATAATCATTCCAATAATCGGCAACAAATATTTATCTACTTGTTCAGCAGGTAAAGTTTTTCCTAAGAAAAAGCCTAATAAAGTCATCCCCACAGTCCAAAAAAAGCCACCGATGAGGTTATAAAACATAAAAGTTTGATACTGCATAGCACCCAAGCCAGCAACAATTGGGGCAAAAGTCCGCACTATCGGAACAAACCTAGCTAAAACAATAGTTTTTTTGCCATGTTTTTGATAGAATTTCTGCGTTTTAACGACGTGTTTTTTATGAAAAAATAAAGAATCTTCTTTCTGAAATAATTTTCTGCCAAATCTATGCCCCGTAGTGTAACCAATGTTGTCGCCTAAAACTGCACAAATAAATGCACCAATAATTAAAACCCAAATATTCAGTAAATGCTGAGAAGCCACAAATCCGGCTGTAAATAATAAACTATCGCCTGGAAGAAAAAAACCAATAAGTAATCCTGATTCAGCAAAAATTATTGCCCAGACTCCAAAGTAGCCGATAGATTTAATTAATTCTGGTAAATCAAAGTGCATAAAACCTCACGTTTTCAAGAATAAGCAATTATATATAGGAATCCGATTTGATTTCTGAATCTAGTTGTGTAGGCAGGGAGTAGGGAATGGGGAGTAGGGAGTAGAAAAGAAGCTTGACCTGGGTGTACTGATTTTTTTCATAAATCAAATATGAGTCCTATATATAGCAGTTTTAGTTGATGTGTGAATAACAGAGACAAGGGAGATAGATGTTTATACATCCTTTAGGATTGCTATATTGTCATTAAGTAAAATTATTATGTGATTCAGATTATAAAGGTTGTGTCAGTTGCTAAATTAATTGTGTAATGAGATGTTAGACGAAGATGAGTAGATATTGGAAATTAATCCGGCTATTTTGGACTACCTCCTTAGCGGCAGAGATGGAGTATCGACTTAACTTTGTAGTTGCTGCACTTACTAGTTTGGGTAATTTAGGCGGAAGTATTTTTAGCTTGTTTTTGTTTTATCGTACTGGCTATACTTTTGCGGGTTGGTCATGGGAAGCAGCTTTGATTGTGTTGGGAATTTTTACGATTCTACAAGGTTTTTCTGCGACATTTTTGGCTCCGAATTTAAATAAAATTGTGAGTCATGTGCAGGTAGGGACTTTAGATTTTGTACTCCTCAAACCGATTCGCAGTCAATTTTGGCTATCTACTCATACTCTTTCACCGTGGGGATTACCGGATCTAATTTTAGGTAGTTTGATTATTGGCTATGCAGGCAATCGCCTGGGCTTGGGAATTGATAATTATCTCCTAAGTGCCGTACCTTTGTTATTTGGGATAGTAATTCTTTATAGCTTGTGGTTTATGCTGGGAGCTACTAGCATTTGGTTTGTGAAAATTTACAATGCCACGGAAGTGCTGCGGGGTTTGTTGGAGGCTGGTAGATATCCAATGGTGGCTTACCCCGCAGCTTACCGCTTTTTCTTTACCTTTGTAGTACCAGTAACTTTTTTAACCACTGTGCCAGCAGAAGCGATGCTGGGACGAGTGCAGTTTAGTTGGTTGATAGGTGCGCTGGTGTTAGCAATTGTTTTGTTTTGGCTGTCTACTAAGTGGTGGCGGTTTGCTTTGCGTTTTTATACGAGTGCTTCGAGTTAGGTTGATGATGCAGCTTTCCAAGTGCCGTGGAAACTGTGGGGAATAACGCTGGGTAAACTTAATTTACAGACTGGTTCTGCGTCTAGGCGATCGCTATCAAAGATCCAAACTTCGCTAGTATGAGAATTGCCATCATAGACAACAGTGAGTACCCAACTTTGTTGCGGGTGATGAATATCTTGCACAGCTAAGGGTTCTGAAGGATAACGATTTTCGCCCAGGTTGGCTTCGGTGAGGGTATGGGTATTGTGATCAAAACGGGCGATCGCATTTAATAATTCTTGACTAATATCTGTACCTTGACGAAATAAACTCATATAGGTGTAGCGCGAGTTCTGCCCAACATTTGGCGCTGGTACATTGGGAAACTCGCCAGTCCGGTCTAATAAAGTTTCAATTGTTGTCACCTTGCCAGTTTGGGGTTGCAGCACAACTCGCGTCAATGTATTTTTGGCAGTTGTCTGAGTTTTTCCAGCCACAACTTCTTGAAGATATTGATTAGTTTGAAAGTCATCATAGCGGGTAAAATCCACAATTACTGCGCCGCTAGAATCAACATAACCATTGGCAAAATGCCATTGATACCAAGGTTCAGTTTCTCCGTGACTGACTAAAGTCAAAGTTTCACGGTCAATGACTAAAATTTGTGTGCCTAAATTTGGTCGCCACTTGAGTGCATCACTATAACTGCTGGTTCCCAAAACGATAGGTAACAAATTCAACCGCACGGCTGGAATAAAAAACACCAGATATTGTCCTGCTAAAACAAAATCATGAATTAGCGGCAAACCTGTTAATGAAAACTGAGCTTTTTGAATAATTTTGCCAGTCCTATCACTTTTGTAAACATTCAGCGTGGCATTTAACCCCAGACTCACGCCAAAATTAAAAATCTCCTGAGTTGAAAAATCAACCTTTGGGTGAGCAGAATAAAATAATCCCGGCTTTAAACCACCTAAATCATCTAAACCTTGGGTTTCTAAGGTGGCTAAATCAAGTCTGTGGGGATGTCCACCTTCCCAAAGTGCTAAGAGTTTATCTGGTAAAGCCAATACAGAAGTATTCGCAGCATTTTTTACTGGTTTGCGCCATTGATGCCAAATTGCCCCCGGTGCAGTCATACCATAATTGCCGTAAAGCCATTTCCCGGCGGCGGTTTCGGCTTGATAACCCGCAGTTTGTACATAACGATAAACTCCTGTGGCTCCAGCAGCATTAAAATTAACTGCGAGAATTGCCCCATCGCCGTCAAACCAGTGTCCTACATGGATATTGCCCCGTTCTAAACGTCCTGGGCCATTGCGGTAGAGTGTGCCGCGTAAACCTTCTGGGATTTTGCCAGAGAGAATTGGTAATGGTGTGAGAGGAAATTCTGTTGCTGGTTGAGATATTGCCCCTGCCCAGGCTTTTTTAGTTGATTTCTGCTCAATAATCATTCTAAATTTTGATGTTGAAGTGAAATAAATAGGACTTACGCATAAAAACGAAAAATCAAGGGTTTTGGCGAGGGTGCAAGGGTACAGGGTATAGGGGTGTATATATCTAAAACCCTTACGCCACACCCTTACACCCAATCTTCATAGACAATCTTTGTGCGTAAGTCCTGATAAATAGTGCCTGGAGGCTATGCAATGGAACTAATTAAGAGATTGTCTGAGAGGAATTTGAATGACAAATTCTGTTCCTTGTCCGGGTGTCGAAAAAAATTCTAACTTACCGCCATGTTTTTCTGTCACAATTTGGTAACTGATAGCCAGTCCCATTCCTGTTCCCTTACCAATAGGTTTTGTGGTGAAAAATGGGTTAAAAATTTGTGTCTGAATGGCGGCGGGAATGCCATTGGCATTATCAGCGATCGCAATTTTGACCCACTTGGAATCAATTAAGTCAGTACGGATTGTAATGCAACTGGGATGATTCTCGATTGCTTGATAAGTTCGTTTGGTATTAAATTCTGCGATCGCATCAAGGGCATTTACCAGAATATTCATAAATACCTGATTCATCTGCCCAGCGTAGCACTCTACATCTGGTAAATCACCATATTCTTTAATAATTAAGATTTCTGGGTTTTGCTCATTAGCTTTCAGACGGTGTTGCAAAATCAACAATGTGCTATCAATTCCTTCATGAATATCAACTGCTTTGAACTCACTTTCATCTAACCGAGAAAAGTTCCTGAGTGATAATACTATTTCCCGAATGCGTTCTGTCCCAATATTCATTGAGTACAGTACCTTAGTGACATCTTGTTTGAGAAACTCTAAATCAATGATGTGACTTTCTTTTTGAATTTCGGCTGGCGGGTTAGGAAAGTAATGCTGATAAAGTTGAAGCAGACGCAGCAAGTCATCAACATAGCCCTGGATATGACTGAGATTGCCGTAAATAAAGCTTACAGGATTGTTAATCTCGTGAGCAATACCCGCTACCATTTGACCCAAAGCCGACATTTTTTCGCTTTGAATCATCTGAACTTGCATTTGATGCAAACTATATAAAGTATTTTCTAACTCTTGGCTTCTTTGCTGTAAATTATTCTGTGATGTTTCTAACTCACAAATGACTTTTTTGAGTAAAAATTCTTTAGTCGCAATATCAGATTCTACCTGCCTACGTTCAGTTTCGCAGCGTTCCAACTTTTTTCGCAAGATTCGGTTTGTCTTTTCCAACTCTTGCATTTGTATGGAATTAGGATAATCATCCATACGTCCATTACTCATTTTGTTCCCATTAGCAGTGTGACAAAGGTTTTGTTATGAAATTGAGTTTGGCCTTTAGTCATCAAAGGTGCAATTTCACCATAAGCATAAAAACCACAGCAAGGTAAAGTTGGTGGTAAGTGAGTTTTGACAAGTTTATACTCTTCACTAGCCATAGTTCCCAAAATTCGCCGTCTAGCAGCACAAGATATAAGTAAAGCCGCCGTTGGTTCTAACCCAGGATAATTAACAAGAGCATTTTTCAAAGATGCCTCAGAAGCTAATAGAATATCTTGACGGTTTGCATCAGTAATCTGGACAATAGCTTGTTCGGGAATATCTGAGAAAAAAGTCACACTACCAGATTCTTGATCGTAGCCATTGGGCGCACGCATATAAAAATGTTCTTGATCCTCAAAAACGGCTAGGGCGTGAATTGCATAGTTGGCTGTAAATCGTTCTTCGCCTAGATAGTGCTGATAGAAATCTAATGCACGTTGTCCATCAATTTCATAGACGACATTACCATCTACTTTTGTGACACAACTACGTTGACTAATAGGAGTCCAGCCACTAGCTACTCCGTGGGAAAATAATAATTTTCCATAAAATATTAATACTGGAATTGAATCATTTAAAACTTCATCTTGAAAAAATTGGTAGGTTTTGTCAAAGGTATAATCATCAGCAGACATACCGCCAATAATGGGAATCTGCCCTCCAAGACTTTGTTTTAAACCTTCTAAAATTAACACTCCATTACTGGTTAAACTATCGGGAAAGGTCAAGCATAATTGTGGTGTAGATGTAGTATGGGCTGTTGCTTGAGCGATCGCTTGTTGAGCAGACAAAGCCGGATTTTTCGATGCTTCTCGTCCCACACCTGCGTAAATTTCCACTTCGTCTGTAGCAAAGAGCATTAAAGTTAAAGAATCTTGTTGAAATTCCAAAATTGAGGATATTTCGCCATTCGTAGTGCCACCAATTAACTGAATTCCTGGAAAAATTCGTTGAATATGTTGCAAAATTAAAGTATGTTCAAAGTCAATCGCACTGAATAAAATTCCCGCTTGGGGAATTAACCCACCGAGAGAAGTGGTACATTTTTGAATAACTTCTGCGATCGCATTTTCAGAATCAGGATCATTACTGTGTCCTACAACAACTTGAAACATAACACCTCATTATCAGTTTTATTGATGATTCTCAGAACTTAGGTAGAAAGTTTCCTGTTGATATGGGTGTAAGATTTCCGTTTATCTACAACCTATACCCCTGTACTCTTGATGCAGTCCTTATTTTTTGTCTGACTGCATAAGTGATCACTGTGTTAACCCAATTTAGATGTCAACACATCACAACCTATAGCAACCCTAAATGAATTACAAACAAATCTACTCCCCACTCCCTACTCCCTATTCCCAGCCTCAACCAATAATTTAAAAATCAAATAGGATTGCTATATATTTAGATTGCCCACTTACACACACTAAATCTCTATTCAGCTAAACTTTGATCAATAGAATACACACATAGAGCGTGCAAGTATCAAATAAATTAATAGTAATATCTTGTTCAACGAGACGAGGGTTACAGCCAAGAGTAAGGAGTAATGATAAATACCCCTTATACCAATTCTTCATGAAGCGCCAAAGCAGAGAATAAAGTGCATCTTCAACAAGAAAAGGTATTATTTATAAGACTTAGGCAAAATCATGAAAAAGCGTAGACGTTTTCTTCGGCTACCCGCAGGTTAGAACACAAAGTTAGAAGAGTTTGATATAGTTCAGGACTTACGCAAAATCATGAAAAAACGTAGACGCGCAAGCGGCTTCCCGCAGGGTACCGCAAAGAGCGCATAGACGCGATAGCGGCTTCCCGCAGGGTAGGACACGAAGTTAAGAGGATTTGAGAGGGTTATTGCGTAAGTCCTATAGTTACGGCATAACTTTTAACTCATTACTTATTACTCACTACCCCCATTACTTAGAAAAAGCGAAACTAACTTTACTGAGCGAAAAGGTACAAAATCAAAACTATATTAAGTGGGTACGGTTATTGCGATCGCACTTTGTTATAAAACCGAACCTCTAGCTAGAATATTTTAAGCTAAAGTGTAATCAAGAAGCTTGAGATTAGGCTTGATATTCCAAAAAGATTCAACTATTACTGACCGACAAATAAGCCTGTAATTAAGCTTCATTATCCCAAATCTTTCATTTTAGGGGTGATAGATATGGCACTTATTCGTTGGGAACCGTTTCGTGATATTGAACGCCTAGAACCATTCCGAGAACTGGAAACTTTACAAAGGCAAATGAATCGTTTGTTTGACAGACTAACACCTACAAATGGTGGTGAAAGAACAGCATTTAATTTTGTCCCGGCTGCTGAAATTGAAGAAACAGACGATACCATTCATCTGCGGCTAGAAGTACCAGGACTAGATGCCAAAGATATCAATGTTGAAGTTACACCAGAAGCAGTTTCTATTAGTGGTGAACGTAAATCTGAAACTAAAATTGAGGAAAAAGGCATCAGTCGTTCGGAATTCCGTTATGGCAGATTTCAAAGAATAATTCCATTACCTTCTTTAGTTCAACATGACAAAGTAGAAGCGGAATATAAAGATGGTATTCTGCGGTTAACTTTGCCAAAATCAGAAGCAGAAAAACAAAAAGTAGTCAAGGTTAATATCGGTTAACATCCTTCAAGATAAAACAGGACTGAAGCATTAAGATCAGTTGTGCTAGAGACGTTGTATACAACGTCTCTACTTGATTTTATAGAAAGGAGGGAAAATTCCCGCGATCGCAGTAATGAGTAATGAGTCATAAGTAAATTTATGACTCATTACTGAATCCTCAGTGCTGTAAGTCCTATTTAATTAGAAGCTGCACTCTCGGCTATATTACCAATGAGTTGTTCTAGGGTACGGAGTAGTTCTTGCTCATTATAAGGTTTAGAAAAATAAGCCCTAGCACCTAGCTGCATTGCCATTCGGCGATGTTTATCGCTACTACGGGAAGTCAGCATAGCAACGGGGATATTTTTCAAATCACCATTGTTTTTGACTTTGCCTAAAAATCCATACCCGTCCAGACGCGGCATTTCAATATCACAAATGACGGCGGCAATTTGTAAGCCTGTTTCGAGTTTTTCTAAAGCGTCTTGTCCGTCTTTGGCTTGTTCTACTTGATAGCCACCTTTTTCTAAGGTAAGTGCTAAGAAACGGCGGACGTTAATAGAGTCATCGATGATTAAAATCTTGCCTTTGGGCTTGGGAGGTAAGGCTGCAAGTTTTTCGCTGTCAACGAACAGGAAGGGTGTTTTTAATCGGACGGAGGGTAATTGATTGTTTTTCGGGGTATTTTGATTGGTAGCAATCCAATAGAGTAATTCATTCGCACTGACTAAGGCCACAACTCTGCCATCACCGAGAATTGTGCAGTTACTAAAGCCTTCTGGTAAGGGTATATTCCCTTCAACTTGGCGGATAGCAACTTCTTGTTCACCCCAGCAACGGTCTACTTGAATGGCAACTGTTTGATTGTTACCTTTAACGATTAAGACGCTGTTGGCGTTGATGGCGGCGGGAGTTTCCAGTTCGGGACTGTCGTAGCGGGGACAGTTAAATTCCAGATATTGTCCCAGGCGAATTAATGGCAGCATTGTACCTTGCCAGTTGATGACTTCGCTACCTCCCATTGAGATGATGCGATCGCTTTGGAGTAAAAATACTTCTGAGATGACATCGGTGGGAAATGCCAGCAATATTTTACCTGTTTCGACTAACAGCACTCTCGCCACAGATAAGGTAAAGGGTACTGATAAGGTGAAAGTCGTACCAACGCCGGGTTCAGTGTCAACTGTGATATCGCCACGTACCAGTTTCAGGTTGTTGCGTACCACATCCATCCCTACACCACGCCCAGATAAGGCGGTGACTGTTTCGGAGGTACTAAACCCTGGTTCAAAGATTAGTGATAGTAGTTCATCATCACTGGCACTTTCTAATAATGAACTATCTAACCCCATTGCTAAGGCGCGAGAACGAATTTTTTCTAAAGAAATTCCGCGTCCATCATCGCGCATACTAATAATAGTTCGATTACTGCGATGAGTGGCGTGAATTTCGATTAATCCTTGTTCTGGTTTACCTAAGTGGTGGCGGGTGGCTGGTTCTTCAATGCCATGATCAAAAGCATTTCTTAATAAGTGCATTAAGGGGTCATTTAATGCTTCTAAAATGCTGCGTTCAATTAAAGTATTACCGCCTTCAATTTTTAGCTGGACATTTTTGCCATACTCGACATTTAAGTCACGGATAGCTCTAGGAAAACGCTCGACTAATTCGGAAATTGGTCGCATCCGCACTTGATTGAGTTTGGTTTGTAATTGCTTGGATGTTTTGTTTAATTTGCGAGCAATTAAATCGGCATCATCGGCACTTAATTGAATGTCGGTGGAGACTTCTTGCACCTGGACAATTGTTTCGGCGATATCTTGCGATCGCAAATGAATTTCTTCGAGAGAGTGATGCGTGGTGGATAAGGGCTGAGTAGTGAGTACTGAGTGCTGAGTATCTATTTCTGAACTGTTATTTTGCCGGATACTAGCTGATATCACACGGTTATACGCCATGCGTAATTCTTGATTTTCTCTATCCAGATTCTGCACTCTCTGTCCGAGATTACGTGAGAGTTTACGTAATTTTTCTAGTTGCGAATGCAGTCCGTTTCTCTGGACAATTAGTTCACTAAATAAATCATTAATTTGTTCTAGTTGTTTACTAGGAACTCGGACTGTATTTTCGGAATGTTCGCGGTCTTTGCTGGGAGCAATTAATTCAGTTTTATGTTCAGCAATAATATTGTTAATTTCCGGCAGATTCACAGGATGAATATCTGCTTCTACAGGTACAAAATTACTTGCAGCTATTTCGATTTCTTGGTGAATTACAGGTATTTCGACTAATTCTATTTCTGGGTGAACGCCGTTATCTGTCGCCAAGAATTGAGCGATGGCATCTGCGGTTGACAGTGGCGCAGTTTGATTATAAGTTGTGGAAGTAGTTGGTATTTCACTCAACTCAATTGCCCTAGGTAGACTATCGAGTTGATTGGTTAAAACTAAAGCTTGCGATCGCCGCCATGTTTGCAATGCTATCTGAGCAATGTCTGAGATGCGCTCTGGTGCGGCAGATTCTATTGTTTGTTTGATAGAATCACACAGTTGGCTAAAGGCTGACAATTGCAGCATTTCTCCCAAACCGCCTAATTCCGCCGCCATAATCGCCACTTCTTCCTGCAAGCAAGGTTGTTGACTATCAGCCAACACAGCTTCTAAACGTTGCAAACAACCTTCGACTTCGGTTTCAAATAACAAAGGAATAATATTCTGTCCATCTTCTGGGGACAACATTGTTGTCGCATCTTCGGGAGTAGGATCACCCAAACGTTGATAAAGTTCATCAAAAACAGGATAACAAAAACTCGTTAACCATTCTTCTTCTATAGCACTTTGGGTTGATAATAATTCAACAATTTGCCGCATCCAATCAATTGCTGAAAGTAATAAACTTTGCAATTGTTGGTCAATTTCTAAAGAACTTTTGCGGGTTTTTAAAACTTTAAAGGCATCTTCTAAACGGTGTGCTAAATCACTTAACACCCGAAATCCCATCATTGCCGCACCACCTTTAATAGAGTGGGCAGCGCGGAGTGCGCCATTAATTTTTTCTAAATCTATACGATGGCTGGTATCGATTTCTAGTAAGACTGCCTCTAAGGTATTGAGGTAATCTGTGGCTTCTTCCAGAAATTGCATCTGGATTTCTAATTCTTTATCTTGTGACATGATTTTTAATAATTAGTCATTGGTCATTAGTCACTTGTCATTTGTCATTCGTCAACAAAGGACAAGTGACAAAATCAATTCACTTTAAAAGTCTCAACAGTCTCTTGCAACTTATGAGAAATTTCGACAGTTTGTTTGAGAGATTGGCAAACAGAGCTAGAAGAATCTCTGGTACGCTGAGAAATGGCAGCGATTTCTTGCATTAACAAGCTGACAGTTTGCGATGTTTGCACTTGAGATGCAGTTGCAGAAGAAATAGACTGTACTAAAGAATCAATTTGACGAGAAACATCAAAAATCTGTCCGAGATTTTGTTTGGCTTCTTCTACTACCCGCGCACCTTCACCAACTTGGGTAGTACCAATTTCCATCGCTTGCACAACGGCGCTGGTTTCTCGTTGAATGTTCTCGACAATTTGTTCAATTTCTTGGGTAGCTGCGGCGCTACGGGCTGCTAACTCACCTACTTCTTCGGCTACCACAGCAAAACCTTGTCCTTCTTCACCTGCGCGGGCGGCTTCGATACCTGCGTTGATGGCGAGTAAGTTGGTTTGCATGGCAATTTGATTAATTAAAGAGACGACGCGAGAAATTTGTTGGGAAGACTCGCCTAAACGTTTAACTTTTTGGGCAGTTTCGCCGACAGTTTCCCGCAGAGACAGAATATTCTGCACTGTTAAATACATCGCTTCTTCACTCTTAGAAGCATTTTGGGCGGCGTTATTCGCCACGGTAGCGGCTTGTTCCGCACTATTGGCTACTGCTTGCATAGAATGAGTCATATTATCCACAGCATCTAAGGCGCGGTTAATTTCCTCGGCTTGTACTAGGGCTTCGTCGGCAAGTTTTTGAATAGCTGTTTCGTTGGAACCAATAGCCGTGTTGACTTGGGTAGCTGCTTGTTTAACTTGGGTGACGATATCTCGCAAACTCTCGACAATAGAGTTGAAAAAGTCAGCCACAGTGCCAATTTCGCCATCTGTAACATCTGCGCGGACTGTTAAGTCACCTCTAGCTGCACCTTCGATGTCGTTGAGTAGTTCTAAGAGTTGCAGTTGTAAGGCTTCTTGTGTGGGGCGTTCTTCTGGGGATGTGGCTTGAATGATGGTTTTGGTATGGTCAATTTCAACTTGTTCGTTGACTAATACCTGCAATTTGGCAGCCATGTGATCAATATTGGCACTTAATACGCCTAATTCGTCTTCTCTTTGGGAGGCGAGGCGGGTGTTGAGTTCACCTTGTCCGAGTTTGGCGACGGCGGCGGTGGCATTGATGATGGGCTGTGTGGTACGTTTGGCTAACCAAGCTGCGATCGCTGCTACAATTATTCCAATCAAGGCTATGCCAATCGTGACAATCCACAACAATTGTTGTTGTGTACCGTATAAAATTGCCGCATCATTGATGAGTAATACTTGCCAATTTAAATCAGATAAACCTGCAATTTTGGGTGCTGGGACGTAACTAATTAATTGCCGTTTACGCTGGCTTTGGGGAACGGTTGTGAGTGTAGCAATATTATTGGTGGTGAGAATTTTGGCTAAACCAGGATATTCGGCTTTTGCTTCTTTGCCTAATAATTCTGGGCGTGAACTTAAGAAAACTTTGCCAGAGTTATCTATTAAAGCATATTGATAGCCATTCACAGCATAGTTTTTGAGGGTTTCGGCTAAAGCTTTGGTTGGGAGACTAGTTCTGACTATGCCTAAAGTTTTACCTGTGGTGCTATTTTTAATTGGGGCAGCAAGATAAATATCACTAGACTTTTCTGGCTGTATAATCACAGCCGCATCTTTGAGTAGTGTCGCCTGAAAATAACTATTGTCTTTTTGGTTCTCTATCGGTTCACCCGAAGATTGAACAATCACATTGCCTTCGGTATCAAAGACCGCAATACTATTATAATTTTGATAATTGGTGAGGATTTTATCGAGTAACGCCTGCTTTTCTGAATTATTAGTATTGCTGGTGAGGTTGCCCTTGGCAAATAAAGGCGAGTTAGCCAGGATTTGAATATCTCCATATCTGTCGGACATAAAGCGGTTAACTTTCTCAGTTAAATCAACAGCTTCCGTCGTTTGAGATTGGGTAATTTGTTTGGTTAAGGATTTACTGGTTAGATGGTAGGCGATCGCACCAATGAATAAGGCTGGTATAGTACTGATGGCGATCGCTAAAATTGTGGCTTTAGTTTCTAAACTCAGCCTTTTAAAATTCCCACCCAAATTCGGCTGTGTTTCGCCATCAGAATTAACTGTCTGAGAACTAGTCTTCAGAGATATCTTATTCTCAGAAACCTTGCTAGATGCAATTAACGAAGCACGATTTATTCCATCACCACTCTTAGCCGTATCAGTTTTATTAAACATGCTGAACTTCTCCTGCATAGGTACATCAAAAAATATTTAAAGTTATCTGTTATCAGATAACTTAATCACTGCGGAGAATAGAAGACTGCACAATTGCTTGTGCATCTAACGCCAGTAAAATTTCTTCTTGCTGTACAACACATCCGCGCAAATAAGGAACTAAACTAGATGCTACTTGCCCAATTGGAGAATGAATCTCGTCAACCAAAATTTTAGTTGTTCCCTTAATTTCTTGTACAACTAAACCTAAAAGCAGTGATTCTGCTTTAATCACAATGACGTTATACTGTTGTCTTCTTGTATCTATCGCTTCTAAATTCAGCATTCGGGGTAAATCAATCGCCCAAATTATTCGACTACGCCAATTCATCAAGCCTAAAATACATCCCGGCATATTGGGCATAGGCGTTATCGCTTCTACAGGCAAAATCACGGCTTCTTGAGTGTGATTCATTGCCAATATTGCCGCCGTTTGTTGATTTAGCTGAAACTTTAAATAGCCATCTCCTAGATGATTTTGGAGTGGTTTTTCCGCAAGGATGACGTTAGTATTATTCATTGATTAAAGCACCACTGATTTAATAGCTCTTAATAACTGTTCTCTGGTGTATGGTTTAGTCAGATACACATCTGCCCCTTGTTTCATAGCCCATAATCTATCAATTTCGAGATTTTTGGAGCTACAAATAACTATGGGTAACTTTTGGGTTGCGGGATTTTTTTTCAGTGAACGGCACAACTCAAAACCGCTCATTCCTGGCATCACAACATCAGTTACAATCACATCTGGCGTTTGTGAAATAGCTTGCTCTAAAGCTTCTTTTGCACCACTAGCTTTGATAACGTTATAGCCACTTTCTTTGAGATAATGGCTCATCAATTCTAATTCGCTGGGTGAATCTTCAACAATTAAAATTGTGCCAACCAAAGTTAAACTCACTCCTAATTCTCCTTATTGTAGTTAAGACAGTATTATTTAATATGTTTAAACACAATTTTCAGCAATTCTGATTGAGTAAAAGGTTTAGTTAAATAGCCAGATGATCTGACCATTTTGGCTTTTGCTCTATCAATAAATCCTGTCCTTCCAGTCACCATAATGATGGGTGTATTTTTAAAGGCTGAATGCCTACGTAACAATGAACAAAGTTCATAACCATCTAAGTTAGGCATTTCAACATCTAGCAAAATCAAGTCAGGCTTACTGCGGAGAATCTGCATTAATGCCTTAACTGGATCATTAATTGTCACCACTGAAAATGTATTTTCATCTAAAAATAATTTGATAGAATTTAATACAGTTTGACTATCATCAATACAGGCAACTGTACATAAGCTATTTCTTTCCCGTGGCTTGATATGTTTTTGATTGCCATTTTCGCCAGAGTCAAAATTGTTATTTTTGGTTAATGTCTTTTTCTGCGATAGCGCATTAATTGATGGTAAAACTGGCGAACCTTTAGCAACATTCGCTGGTTGCTGGGTATGGTAACGATGTCGTAGTTGTCTTTGGCAATATTCCACTACCAAACGCAAGTCTAACTGGCAGAATTTTGGTAGTTCATTCCAGGAACTGTCAGGATAAAATTCGTAGGTTCCTTCTTTTAAAATTAAAAATGATTCCAGCACCTCTTTAGCTAATTCGTCTACTAAAGTAGCTGCTTGCATAGAACTAATGTAACGCTGCTCTACTAACCAACAAATTGCTTGGTAATCTGGATATGGGATTGACAGATTTTCATTGGCTGGTTCAAACATCAGTCGCATTTGGACGCGAGTTGCACTATTGAGCGAGGGAATATTTAAACTCAAGCGCCGCAACTGATTATCAAGCCTCTCAAACACCTTATCAGATGAAGAAGCATAAGTCAGTTTACCTTCTTCAAGATGAATTGACCATGAAGTTGAACCAGTAAATACACGTAAGCAACCCGTCGCACGCCGACTAGTTAGCTGTGCTAATAAAGATAGTGGATGTAGTTTTTGGATTAACCGGTGACTACTCATAGGAGTTAGATTTTGCATTTACTTCAGCTACATTCAAGACGTTTCATATAAATTCGTACATTTTTAGTTACTATTCCCCATAAAACTCAGTTCTTGCGTCAAAAATACTACAAATACTTAAGTTTAAATTTAGGGGATCGTAACTTGATGCTGTGGCTGTTGGCATTTACATCTTTTATTTATATGGGTAATGAAAAGTTAAATTAATTACTGCTGTTGAAATTGTCAGCATCAGGAGAGTTAACTTTACCAACAGTAAAAATTAAAACTATCCCCTGACTTTTCATCAACTTTTAGATAAGCAAATCTTAAAGAACACTGCTAAATTAGCAAAATTTAACTAGATTTTTCTCAGTGGTTACACTTAAAAAAAATCAGCTTTGTCCAAATCCGACATAATGTAATGTTTAGTTAAGTAAGATTACCGGGAATTTACATAAATTCATCGGATGTAATCACCTCTAGTCGTTGTTAGCGGAATTGTCTATATGATTCCCACGGAAAGTCTAAATATTGGTTGTCTTAATGAAACTTCAACAGTTTACTTGCTAGACTATTTGCTTGACACGTAGTACTATAAAGCAAAATGTAAGTATTTCAACAATTTTTTGTAAACTCGGATAAAATTACGGATGTAATAAACTTGGGTTAATATTCTGAGTGTGATTGACTTATGTGCGATCGCCAAACAGGTAAGCTCAGATTTCGTCATAATATGACACTGCAAAGATGTACAAAAAAAGGCTTGGGTGAACCAAGCCTTTATGTATACCAAGCATTTACTACACCAAGCTTAATTTATCCCAGGTCATCCGTTAGTTCATCTCTCTAAAGGATGTATACAAATAATTAAATAACTGATAATACAAAAATCAAAAATTATCTTTTTCGGCTTAAACTACCCATCAATAAACATAAATATATTTTTCCAAAAATCAAACAACAAAAAAGGTTTGGTCAAGAGCCAAACCTTAAAAATTGCTGTGCTTAACAACGTACTCAATTAATTTATGATTTTCTTTCATAGACCTCATCTATCTTGAGGATGTACCTAAACAACAGGCAAATTGATATGAGCTTAAGACAGAAAGTAACCACTTCTAAATAACACATAAATTGCGGGCATATTACATAATATAAATACAGCAAATATTTTAATAATTACTACTTTGAAAATAAATTTGTTTGTCTCAAAAATATGAAAAAGGCTTGGACATTAGCCAAGCCCATATATACCAGGTGTTTACCATATCTAGATAATTTATCTCCTTACTAGATGTAGTTCATCTTCCTTCTAGTTGTGTACAAAAATTAGAAATTATGATATGCGAATAACGAAGATAAGGGAGACTTTGATAAATCATTTATGATTACCCTATTAATTTTGAACATAATATATTTCACCTATCTGTCTAAGGATAGAAACAATTTAGTTACATCTGAGATTTATGGTAAAATTTATTCTGAAATAACCAGTTATTTTGTAGCGTTTATTTTCTTACAACACCATCAATCATAAAAAAGGTTTAGCCTTGAGCTAAACCTCTGTAGAAAGCAGTTATTTGACACACCAGAATAAATTTAGACTGAGTTAAATAGTAGGGCATCTTCCTAAAGTATGTACCCAAAAATTTGCCTATATGATATAAAGTTTCTCAGTTACTCTGGCTGGACTATTTTACCGATTTCATTCACCCAGCGTTGACGCTCAGAATGTTCTAAAGTGATAATATCTGCTAAACTCCAGTGGAAATGAAATGCAATACAGGCTACCTCCTCATGTAGTAAATCTGAGGGGTAGCCTATGATTCCCCCACTAAAGCCAACTCCACTTGAAATTTAGTCTGACATTGGGGACACTGGACAGGAATTTCTGCATCGCCTTGCTGATTAATTCGATTGTAAAACTCTCGCAAATATGCCAAATCTTTAGAGAAAAGATTTTCCAGTAAACTTGGAGTAATTTCTGTTAAATCTCCCAAACGAGTAATTACTTGTGAGAGCATAACAATAGCAGCATAAGTGACATTTTCCTGAGCAGCCCGATTTTTTTGGACAATGATTTCATCCTTTGCTGTCGCCAACCGCATCACACCTTGGCGATGCAAATTCCCCTCAGTATCTAATAAACCTCTAGGAAGAGTAAAATTAAATTCTGTATAAATGCTTGTCATTGGTTACTTGTTATTTGTCATTTGTGATTTTCTTCTACTCCCTATTTCCTACTCTCCACTCCCCACTTCTTCTAATTCATTAATTTGACGATAAAAATTTTGTAAATAGCTTAAATCACAGGCGAAAAAATCTTCCACAACCGCAGGTGTCACTTCATCTAAAGCACCTAATTTAGTAATGACACGAGATAAAATAATGACTGTTGCATAAGCTGGATTTGACTTTACACGGGGGTCACGTAAAGGAATAATTTCATCCATCGCTCTGGATAAACGCATCACACCTTTACGGTGTAAATTACCATCTGCATCAAGATACCCTTTCGGTAAAGTAAATTCAAATTCAGTTTGCAACATTCTATGCTACTTTTACTCGTTTTAATTCTTCTACTACTACTTCTATTTCTTCAATTTCATGTTCACTACCAGAGGCACTCACATCATTAATTTTATAATTAGCAGGCCAAGCATTTTTAAATTCTAATCTAAATTTTTCTTCCGCAGCTTGATTATAAATGACCAAAGAACCATCACGTCTTTCGTCACCCCATTTACTTTCTTGTACAGCCGCTAACCAATTCCACATAGTCATAGAAATAGTTAAACCACGCCGTAACACAATATTAGAATAAGATATATTACCAGGGATTTTTGTAGTGATAATTCTACCACTTGTATTACCACTTTTCCCCCAAGTTTGGGGAGTAACTTCGGAAATTTCTATTACTTTTTGTGTAGTTTGAAAACCTTGGCATTCCATAAAATAGCCATCCACAGGTTCTTGGCTACCAGTAAGCTTTAATTCCAGATAAAATCGGCTATTCGTCAGAATTTCGGGAAAGTCAGCCATATATTTTACTATATAAAATATGAAATAAAAGTCTGAAGTGGGAAGGTAGGAGGCAAAAGGTATGATTTTAATTTCATACTTCACACTTCACACTTCACACTTCACACTTCACACTTCACACTTCTACTTACTTCTTCCTTTCAAAATAAGTAAAACCAACGGTGACTGTTTCAGTTAATAAATCACCACTACCTGCTGTAAAATCACCTGTTCCGTAGCTGGTAGGAAAGACATCTGTAAATTCGTATTGAATTTTTTCTTGCTCACCATCATAGATAGAAAGTTTACCTAATTTCCGGCTCTTGCGTCCTTCTGATTTACCACCTGAAAGAGCTTCAGCATGGCATTTGTTATACCAATCAAGCAGTTGTTTAGAATCAGCAGTTGCTACACACTCAATGGTGATTTCTGAGCATTCTACACCACCGATAGTAGCTTGGGTTTGAGTTTTACCATCTTTGGTGACACCAATAGGTGCATCTCCACCTGCAACTATCATTTTCATTTGCATTCCACTGATTTTCTGAATTAAAATTTCTGTCAGTCCGTCAGCTTCCCAGTAGAACTTGGCATTAGAGATATACTCTGGCATAAATCAACCTCCAGATAAATAGGTAATAATTAATTAACTAAAAATTAGGCAAAATCTATTTTTTGCGATTCATATTTTCACAAGTTAAAGTGTAAGTTTCTTCAATATAATCGTTGCCATTCACATCTAAATCTCCGATTTTATATTGAGAAGGCCAAGCTTCTTTTAATTCCCAACGCATTACTTCATTGCCATCAGTATCGTAGGCAACTATAGCTCCAGTTTTTTTACTGTCTGCCCATTTGCCTTCACCTTTTTCAGTTTTGGGCATACATTTTTTAAACCAATCATACATTTTTTTGCTGGTGCTATCACTATCCCCACTCATAAGGGTAGAAACGTCAATTGTAAATAGTCCTTCAAATCCAGCCGAGTTAATTTGTCTGACAGTAACGCCACCTTTTGTAGACATTAAAGGTTTATCTTGACCTTTGACTTTAGCTTCAAATTTGACACCACCAATTTTGCTAAAAGCCATATCGGTCATGCCATCAATTTCAAAGTAGAAATTACTAGCAGCAATTGGTTTTAATTCAGGCATCTTTGTAGTTCCTTAGTTTGTAATAGAGGGTACAAGGGTGTGAGGGTGTAGGGGAGTATGGTTTCCCTTACACCTCTGCACCTACTTTTATTGGTTAGGAGACCATTGACTAAAGCGGAAGATGACAAATTCCGCCGGACGCACAGGACAAACACCAACTTCGATGTACAACCGCCCCAACATCATGGTTTCGTGGGTATTAATGCTGGAGTCGCATTTGACGTAAAAAGCTTCCGCAGCCGAAGCACCAAATAAAGCACCTTCCCGCCAGAGTCTTTCTAGGAAGTTACTGACGGTACGAGTCACACGCGCCCATAAGTCTTGGTCGTTGGGTTCAAATACTACCCATTGAGTACCGAGTTCTACGGATTTCTCGATATAGCTCATCAAGCGGCGGACACTGATATAACGCCATTGCACGTTATCTGGTTCGACCAATGTGCGAGCGCCCCAAATGCGGATACCACGGTTGGGGAAAGTACGGATACAGTTAATACCTAGTGGGTTGAGTAATTCTTGTTCGCGGAGGTTGGTTTCGTAGGCTAAACCAATGACTCCTCTGGGTGTGTCGTTGGCGGGTGCTTTGTAGACACCGCGAGTTTCATCGGTGCGACACCAAACGCCCAGCATGTGACCGGCGGGAGGAATTAAAATTGGTCTACCACCGTTACGGGGGTTGGGGACTTTAATCCAAGGATAGTAGAGGGCGGCAAATTGCGATCGCCTATTAAATGCACTCAACCACTGAGCAATATGCTGGGGCTTCACCTGGGTGGGAGGTACAGCCGCGCCACCGCCTTTACATGGGGGTGGGTCTAATACTACCATCCGGTTAGGGGCAGTATTTTCACACATACTCACCATCGCTTCCATGATGCCGTGGACTTGATCCAAATCCAAGATGCCGTTTTGATAAGCCCGCATCAAATCAGGAAAAGCAATCATGGTAACTTCATCAATTTCAAAGATACCTTGCATCCCGGTGCGATCGTCTCTCACACCTTGCACATCTCTGGGGAAACGGTCAGGGGTGGAAACTACTGGCGGTGGACTAACTTCGTAATTACCGTTAGCTGGACGGCGAGACAGGGGTTGTCCTGGTGTTTCTAAGTCTGCAACCGTGACAAATTGCGAATCTTGCAAAGCTGTCACCGCATAACTACCCACAGCCGCATCAATTTGCGGGTTCATGGATAAGTGGTCGTATTCTTCTAGAATTTCACCGTTGCGGCTAATTAAGACTTTGAAAAATTCACCAGTATTTACGGGTGGTTCTGTTTCTGGGTTTTCTGGCGGACGCGGTTCACTTTCCGTTACAGAAACGTTAATTCTGCCTTCTGCACCACCGTCATCATCATCTTCAGCTGGCTTAAGGGCAAAACTTAAAGCAGGACGGTTCCCACTGGTGCGAATTTTTAAGGCGGTTTCTTCTGGCGGTGGTGGCTGAGAACCGGGTAGTTTTGTACCGATACTCGCTACCCAACAACGTCCACCACCGTTGAGGAACCAACCATTTACCGCAAAAGGTAAATAAGCATCAAAATCGGTGTAACCATCAGAACCTTGTTTAGCAAAGTATTCTAAATATTCGTTCCACGATGTCACCAGCATCGGTTTAAACAATTCCGCATCGCCTCTGACATCTTCGGTAAAACCGATAAAGCCGGCGATATTCGTACTTACCCCTTCTATGGGGCGACTACCTCGGTCTACTTCTTCAACGTAGACACCAGGTGCAAAATAATCTAATCTTGGCATAACAATTTGGTTTTCCTAATTTTTGAAGTGTGAAGTCTGAAGTATGAAGGATAAAATTTCATACTTCAGACTTCACACTTCAGACTTTTTGTGTTGGTTTTGAAAAGTCAACCAAACTTGGCTCAGTGACAAAATCACTATCCAGGTTTAGGGGAATTGTTAATGTCACATACAAAGCTGGACGCAATGGTACTCCTAACGCATTCCACAAAGCCGCAGCATCCAAAGGATGAATAGCAGAAACGGTCATTGCTAATTCGCCATGACCGCGCAGTGCTGGAGCCAGCACCTCTTCTCGTAATGAATGATGATGCAAAAGTAGTATTAATGCCTCGGATAAGATACGCTGTTCACTTAAACTGGTAAAATCCCAAGCACTTACCAAAAATGAGAGTTCAAACCACCTTGGTGTTAATAAGAATAATTTCCTTTTGTCTGCCGGTTGCTGACAATTAGACTGTTGTTTGTCAACACTTTCTTGAATGTTGTAACAATATAAATTCAGTCTAGGGTTGATATTCTGTTTCACACCAGGATGGTTGAAATCAATTTGCTCTGTACTGAGCAGGGAAATCCCGCCAGCTAAAATTTTTGCTAAAGTCTGGGTAGCAGCTGGGATCATAAAACACAACAGCAGGGTGACTGAAATGCTCCCTTAATCACTCTGGCTGGTAGGTTTTTACCGCCAGTATGAATCTATGGAGATTGAAGCGTTCTTACCAGAGTTCCGCAAGCAAAAAGCAACTACTTTGCTACAAGACTTACGGAAGTTGGCGCAATACGGTTCGGCTAACGTTTTAGTATTTTGAGATCCCCCCAACCCCCCTTAAAAAGGGGGGCTGAAAATTATCTTTTACTCCCTTTTTAAGGGGGTCGCCGTAGGCGGGGGGATCTTAAGCGAACCGTATTGGAAGGTGGAGGGCTGACAGCACAAAATAAACCTTGGAATCAGGCTTTTTTGTTGGCTAATTTGCCACTATTGGGCTAACTCTTTCTAGCTTAGGGATCTAGATGTCTAGCGTTTATTAGACTTTGGTCGATATTGTAAAATTATTGTTTTAAATTCCCCAATTTTACAAGCTGTAGAGTAAGCTGATTTCGTCCGTATTTATACAGTAAGAAGCATAATTTCTCCAAGCAAAAATATTTGAGATTGGGTAGCATTTCTAATGCTTCTGAGTTGCTATAGTGTTTCGGAGTGTAAAATAGGATGAGGGTGGCTACACAAAAATTAACCTCTCAATTGCCGCGACCTTGGTTGGTAAACAATTTAGAAAATAAACTGCCAGAGTTAAATTTTTACCAAATTTGTCAGCTGACTATTCAACAATTAAAAGCCTTGTTGCCAAATGTGGCTATCTGGACGGTTTATTACGATTTAGCAACAGAAAAACGGCAGATAGTGGCAGAGTATAGCACAGAAGATTTATGTTCTGTGCAGATGACACAGGATGACCAAACAAATTCTTTTACGTCTGGGAAATTCCATCCAGATTTTGCATATTTGCAAGCAGAAACTTGGTGGCGAGATGATTTACCAGTTCTACAAGTTACGGAATTGGCAGTATCCGGCGTTTATCATAGCTATGTTTGTCGGATAAGTAAACAGAGTTTGGCAATCGGCGAATATATATTGATATGTACTCATAAATTGCTGTCTGCGGAACAGCAACAGTTACTGCTGGGGAATGCTCAAATATTAAGTAATTATTTAGTGATTTGTCGAGAGCGATCGCAACAACAACAAGAAATCTTAGCTTTATCTCAAATTCTCGGACAAGCAGAACATCAACTGAGAAATCCTTTAGCATTGATTAATCTCTATGCTGAAAATCTGCGCTTGGCATTACCAGAGGGTAGTTTACAAGAACAAGCAATCTTGATTCGCCAAACTGTCGATGAGTTGAGTGGGAAATTAACTGATTTACTTTACCGGGGACAACGGGCAAACTTAAACTTAAAAAAATATAATTTGCAAACAATTACTAGGGAATGTATTAAAACTTTACAGCACTTACTAACAGAAAAAAACTTAACCATTCAATATCCTGAAGAGCCTGTATATGTCACAGTAGATAACTGGCAGATGAAACAGGTGTTTGATAATTTATTAGGAAATGCGATTCATTTTAGTCCAACTGGTGGGACAATCACTTGTAATTGGTGCGCTTATAGTCATGAAGTGTTAATAGAAATTTGCGATCGCGGTTCGGGAATTGCACCAGAAGATTTGAAGCAAATATTTAAGCCTTATTATTCTCGACGATTCGGTGGTACAGGTTTAGGACTAGCGATCGCCCAAAAAATTATCTTGGCACATCAAGGTAACTTATGGGCAGAAAATCTCCCCACAGGTGGCGCTCAATTTTCCTTTACATTACCCCATAAAAGTCAAAAGTAAAAAGGTAAAAGTAAAAAGCAATCAGATTTAATATAGCGTTTTTTATTCCAATGAAATATATTCATCTAGCTTCTAGCCTCTATCTCTTTACTGTACTCAACCGAGCAACGCTATATTGCCAGCTTCTCACAGTTTCAGATGGTTTGCTGACTCAGATTTCAGGCTTTTCTTTAACATCCCAGGCACACTACCATGAATCCTAAAAAAGAGGTAATCTCGATTCTACTTGTTGATGACGAACCGCATTTTCGTCAAGGAATACGCACCTTATTAAACTTTTATACAAGTAGCAGTAATATAGGATTAAATGTAATTGGAGAAGCTGCATCTGTTGAACAAGCAGTAAAATTAACTGTTGAACAACATCCAGCGTTAATCTTACTAGATTTAGAATTACCGCCAGAAAACGGCATTACTGCCCTCAACCGTCTGGGAGAATTATCTTATAACGGCAAAGTATTAATATTATCTGCTCATCAACAAGATGAATGGATATTTCGTGCTATGCAGGCTGGTGCTTGTGGTTATGTATTTAAAGACCAATTAGCAACCCAATTGTGCGAAGCTATCAATACTGTCATTAATCATCAAGTTTATTTACCACCAGCCGTCGCCACTGCCTTTTTTAGATTATTTCACTACTACACAGGCAATTCATTAAACTTTGGTAATCATTGTATTCATCTCACAGAAAGAGAACAAGAAGTTTTAAATTGGTTAGTTCAAGGTGCTTCTAACGAACAAATCGCAGGCCATTTATATATTACAGTCGCCACAGTCAAAGCACATTTAACAGCCATCTTTGAAAAATTAAGCGTCACCAGCCGCACCCAAGCTATTGTCAAAGCTTTAAAACTCGGTTTGGTTTGTCCATGATTAAGTGCTGAGTTGAAAGTGCTGAGTGCTGAGTGCTGAGTGCTGAGTGCTGAGTAATATATGAATAATAACCAGGAGTTTATGAGAAAAATGTTGAGAGACAAGTTGTTAAATATTATTCAACTAAAATCATTACTTTTTACTTTCAAAAACTTTAATGTCTCACTTTCTTCATTACCTAACACTATAAAAATTCACTCAGCACTCAGCACTCAGCACTATAACAATGAGTAACCATTTAGCCATCGCCACTGTCACCGCAACTTTGCAAAGAACATTGCAAGCCAGTGTTCAAATAGATGTGGATGGTGCGCGAGTGACAACCCTAAGACCAGACCGCTTGAATAATGCTACACCAGAAGCAGGAGTGAACATTTATCTTTATGATATTCTGCTGAATAGTGCTTGGCGGAGTGCTGATTTAAGACAACGCTATTCTGATGAGAAATATACTAAACGACAGCAAACAGGTTTAGATTTATACTACTTGTTGACTTGTTACGGTAACGATGTAGAACTAGAACCACAGCGCCTTATGGGTAGTGTTGTTCGCACCTTCAACAGCAAATCGATTCTTACCCAAGCAATGATTCAAGAAACCGTCAGCGATGCAACTTTGACATTTTTAGCTGATTCTAATTTAGCCGAACAAGTAGAAGCGATCGCCATTTCTCCCGTTGATTTGAATATCGAAGAAATTTCCAAAATTTGGACGGTATTTTTTCAAACACCTTATGCTTTATCATTAGCTTATAAAGCCAGTGTGGTGTTAATCGATAGCGGTGAACTTCCGAAAAAACCCTTACCTGTCCGCAATCTTCAGCGTCATGTTACACCATATCAACCTGCGATCGCCCAAATCAAAGTAGTAGAAGAAATAGCAAAAATTTGGCAAACCCAATATGCAGCTACATCCTTAATTCTGGCTGACAGTACATTATTAATTCAAGGAAATAAATTAAGCGCAGATATTACCCAAGTCCGCATCGGTGATATCACAACCACTCCCCAAGATGTGACAGACAAGCAAATCACCTTAAATCTGGCTACTATCCCGGTAGAATCTCTCAGGGCTGGTGTCCAGAGTTTACAAGTAATTCATCCCCAAGCTAAGGTAAATTCTAATGTTGTACCTTTCTTATTACGCCCGACTATTTTAGATATCACTGTATCTAATGTACATGGTAGAGGCAATGAACCGCGATCGGCAGATATCACTATTACTGTTAACTTAAACATTGAGAAAACACAACAAGTAACGTTAGTTTTAACAGAACTTTCCCTCACCCAATTTACTGGTTATTCTACTGATAAAACCAAAAATCGCCGCAATAGTTCTAACTCAATTACCTTTGCAATTCATGATTGTTTACCAGGAAGTTATTTAGTCCGGTTAATTGTAGATGGTGCAGAAAGTTTATTCACAGTTGATGCAGACTCTAACAGTCCCACATTTGAACAATATATCGGGCCAGTAGTTGTTATTTCTTAAATTTTCTATCTTATTAAGACTTATGCAACTGGCATATTTTTTCTGTAGGGTGTGTGACGCAAGGAGAAGATTTGAACGTAGTCATCAGATTTATAGCGTCACGCACCAACCACCAATTGTGACACTTAAGTAAGTATGCACAAATAAACGTCATAGTTCAGATGTGAACAATATAGAGACAAGGTAGGCAAGGGAGAGAGATGTTTATAAAAAATTTAGGATTGCTATAGACAATAGTTAAATTTTCAAAGAAGGATAAATACTAAATGCAATTACAAGTCAATAATTATAATTATTTGATGAATGAACTATCTGTAGTTCGGAATTTATTAGAAAATAATCAAGAAAATTTGCCATTAGAATTGAGTGCTAAAAATACTTGGAATAATGCTGCACTGAATAATCTTTGTCGGATTTTTAGTTTGACAGATTTTGAACGTTATATTTTACTATTGTGCGTTGGTATGGAATTAGACCCAAATTGGGGTTTTTCATGTACCAATGCACCAGGTGGTGTGGGTAAACCTTATCCAAATTTTATGTTGGCTACATTAGTTTTACCTCAAGCACATTGGAATGCTTTAACACCTGATGCACCTTTACGACGTTGGCAGTTAATTCAAATTGCGGAAGGTTCTGGATTGAATCTCAGTCCCTTACGAATTGATGAGCGAATTTTACATTATTTACTAGGGTTGAATAATTTGGATGAGAGATTACAAGGTGTGGTGAAATTTCTGGAACCTCAAAATATTGCCCATGTAAATTCCCATCAGATTTTGGCAGAACAATTAGCAACAACTTGGGCAAATACTAGAGGAGAAACAACCTTACCAATCATTCAATTATGTGGGGATGAAGTAAGTAGTAAAAAAGCGATCGCCTCTACAGCTTGTCAGCTACTTAATCTTAATTTATACATCATGTCAGCAGGTGCAATTACTAACCTGCGAACCAACGAAATCAATGATTTATTGCGGCTTTGGGATCGAGAAGCTATGCTCACCAACAGCGTACTACTATTAGATTGTGAGGAAAGTGATAGTAACGATGCTGCCAAAGAAAGTGCGATCGCTCGTTTGATGACAAATATCTCCAGTCCCCTCATTATTATTAGCCGTGAACGCAGGCGATGTACCCAAAAACCAATAATTGCGATCGACGTTCCCAAACCCACCACCGCCGAACAACGCATCATCTGGCAAAATGCTTTAGGTGAAGTAGCCACCACCCTCAACGGTCACGTAGATACCCTAGTTTCTCACTTCAGCCTCAGCGCCGCCACTATTCATACAGTTTGCACAGAAGCCATAGGTAAATCAAAACTCACCAATCAACTCCCCACTCCCCACTCCCCACTCCCCACTCCCCACTCCTCACTCAGCACTCTATTATGGGATACCTGCCGTTCTCAAGCGCGATCGCGTTTAGATGAATTAGCCCAACCAATTGAATCAGGTGTCACTTGGGATGATTTAGTTTTACCAGAAGCCCAACGCCAAGTTTTACGCGATATTGCAGCCCATGTCCGACAACGGGCTAAAGTCTATGAACAGTGGGGATTTGGCAACAAAGGCGGTAGAGGTTTAGGGATTAGTGCCTTATTTGCGGGTGCTAGTGGTACAGGTAAGACAATGGCTGCTGAAGTCATAGCTAATGAACTGCGTTTAGATTTATACCGTATAGATTTAAGCCAAGTTGTGAGTAAATATATTGGCGAGACAGAGAAAAACTTACGCCGCGTATTTGATGCAGCAGAAGCAGGCGGCGCAATTTTGCTGTTTGATGAAGCAGATGCCTTATTTGGTAAGCGTAGCGAAGTGAAAGACAGCCACGATCGCCACGCTAATATTGAAGTCGGTTACTTACTCCAACGTATGGAATCTTACAGAGGATTAGCGATTCTCACCACCAACTTAAAAGCTTCCTTAGACCAAGCATTTCTGCGCCGGATTCGGTTTATCGTCCAGTTTCCCTTCCCCGATGTCACCCAACGCAACGAGATTTGGCAACGCATCTTTCCGCAGCAAACACCCACCCAAGATTTAGACTTTAGTAAATTGGCAAAATTGAATGTATCCGGCGGTAATATTCGTAACATTGCTTTGAATGCCGCCTTTTTAGCCGCCGATGCAGGGGAAGCGGTAGAAATGAAATATATTTTACAAGCTGCTAAGAGTGAATACGCAAAATTAGAACGACAGTTGACAGATGCTGAGGTCAAAGGTTGGATTTAGCAGAATTATATTTCAGGTAGTAAATTAAAATGCGATCGCCTGCTTTTAACTCTGTGAACAATGGTGGCGATCGCTAACTAATTTCTCAATAATAGTGCCAAAATTGATACTAACTACGTCTGGATGATTCACTACTACTTCACAGATTGGGAGAGTTGAGTAAATGTATACGAGACAATACAAAACAAAAAAGACCTCGACAAATTCTGCTGAAACCTCAACCACCAATCAATTCGCACCACGCCGTTTTGTCGTCCAGCCAGATGAAGAAATCACCAACAACCAAACCTCTGATTTGCAGGCTAAATCAGGCAATAAAAGAAACCTGCCAAATATATCTGTATTTCCTAGCAGTGTGACTCTGCAACCATCACCCATTCAAATGAAGCTTACCATTGGTCAACCGGGTGACAAATACGAACAGGAAGCAGATAGGTTAGCAGCAGATGTTGTTCAGCAAATTAATGCACCAGAAACTCAACAAATTCAGCGTGAAGTAGCACCGGAAGAAGAAGAAGTCCGTATGAAACCCATCTCCGGTAACATTCAGCGTGAAGCAGCACCGGAAGAAGAAGAAGTCCGTATGAAACCAATAGTGCAGCGTTTGTCTGGTGCAGGTGGAATGACTGCAAAACCTGATTTAGAACAGTCAATCCAACAAGCCAGAAGTAGCGGACAGCCACTAACAGAAAGTATCAGAGAACCAATGGAACAAGCCTTTGGCGCTGATTTTAGTGGTGTAAAGATTCACGCTGATGCTCAATCTGACGAGTTAAACCAATCAATTCAAGCAAAAGCCTTCACCACAGGAAAAGATATTTTCTTTCGCCAAGGAGAATATCAGCCAGGAAACCGTGGAGGACAGGAATTAATCGCCCATGAATTGACTCATGTAGTGCAGCAAAGTGGTGGTACGTTAAAGATATCAAAATCTTATGAGCAAGCTATCCAAAGGTTTAAAGACACACTAAATGATACCAGTGATGTCACAGAAGAAGACATAAAAAATGCCCCAAAAGAAAAACTTGAAGAATGGTTACGTAGAGAAGAATCTGATAGCTGGGATGACGAAGGAAACGATCTCGTTCCAACTCCAATAGATAAGGACAGAATAAAAGAGGCGATTGTAGCGATTGAAAAAGCAAATGCAGAGCAAGAAAAATTGAAAGAACTCGGTGTTACTGCCGAACAACTACTTCTTTTTCAAAACATAACGGAAGAGGCTCAGATAATCAAAAAATGTGCCACAACCTGTCAAAATAAAGAATGGAACTTAACAGTAGTCCTGAATTCTCTACAAGGATACAGCCAAGAAGCTCGAAAAACTGCGTTAAGTGTGCTGGCTAAAGGTGAGGTAAACGACACAGAAGCACTGACTACTTTGGCAAGCAACTGGAATGATATGCAGGATAAATCAACAATTAATATCAAAATCAAAACTTTGATTACTCTGATTAAAAGTAAAGCCATCGTAGTGGAGGGTGGAACATACAAAGTTCCTGAACTTACAGGTACAGAGGATACTGCATATACTTTCTACTTCAATGCTGTACAGCGTCTACGTATCAATCCAGAATGGCATGTACATATTACCAGTAGCAAAGAATTAAAAAGACCTGGCTTCAAGAACAAGGGCGACAAGTACAATGTAGGGCCGGGAACCCGCGACGAAACAAAAACACAAGACTCCAAAGAATTGCTGCAAGTATGTCAACAATTCTAATCATCTCCTCAGTAAAGATTTCTGAGATCAAATAAATTTTTAGTTGGCTGAGGATAACAGATAGTTAGTAAAAATTGCTTTAGGATTTTTGAGGGTGATCGCTATCTATGTAAACAAGAGTATCAATATGAGCGATCGCTAATTATCTTCAGTAAGATAGTGCCAAACTTTGACAACAATTTTACCGCAAACCGACGGTGGTTGTTCTGCTGCACAGAAATATCTGGAGGATAACAATGTATCACAGACAACCCAAAGCAGCTAAAACTTCTCCAAATCACTCCGATGCAATAGTTAATCCATTTGCACCCCGTCCTTTTGTTGTCTCCACCGAAGCAGAGGATAGCACCCAAACGCCCAATTTACAACCCCAGGCAGTTAAAAATAATACATCAATTTCTTCAAAAAACTTTGCCAACATCCCCGTTTTTCCTCCTGGTTATCAACCACCGCCACCGCCACGCCTTCAGATGAAACTTGCAATTGGTGAACCAGGAGATAAATCTGAACAAGAAACTGAAACTGTGGTTAAGGAAGCTATGCAACGGCTTGATATACCTGTTGTCATGGCTATTCAGCGCAGTCAAAATCAGATTCTCAACCGAGACATTGACCCTACTCAAGTTCAAGATGGGACAACGCCAATTAACCCCCAAGATATCGATTTAGAAAAAATTGGTCATGGCTTGATTTATGACGACGTTTTGACAGATCAAGATAAAGAATGGTTGAGAGAACAAGGATTTCACGAACAATGGTTTCCTGATGGTAATGTCGTCAATGCTGGTCAGGGATTGAATTATGGATTATTGTTACCGACAGAACAAGGAGTCACAGCCGGAAAGCACCCTGTGTTGGCGTTTCGTGGAACCAGTGATTTAGCAACAGCGTGGCAAGATTTAGATATTAACTCTCCTGGACATGGTGGGATTCAGAATTTACTCAAAGAAGTTCCCACAGGTTACATCGGTAGTCTCGTTTCAAAATCAGGCAAAATAGATGTTACAGGTCACAGTTTAGGCGGCGCATTAGCTCAACATTTTGTTGGTACTCATCCAACTTTGGTGAGACGACTGGTAACATTTCAATCCGCCGCGCCTAATGCCAAACAATATCACAACAATATTGAATCGCTTCCAGAAGAAGAAAGACCAGAGGTAGTTCATCACATTGCTAAAGGCGATATTGTAGATTTAGCCGGAGGAGAACATCTCAAAGGCACATTTTTTGAACATGATCTAGAAACTTCAGGATTAGCAAATTTCTCTACACTCGCCAGAATCAAACAAGCACACACCTCTCAGCTATTAAATACTGAAGATATCGTCGGTGAAGGAGGTCATGGTAGTCATGCTAAAAATATCACCATGATGGAAAATGCCACTCGTCCTTATACAAAATCTCGATTAGTCGAAGCAGGTAGAATGATGGCACTCAATAAAGGTACTGCTGTTGCGGGTGGCTTGTTAGTGGGTGCGGCGGGATTAGCAGGGACAGCAGTAGAAGTTCCCACCAGATTAGCTTACCAAGGTGTGAAAACCGCCGGAAGTGCGATCGCCTCTGGTGCATCAATAGCCGGAAATGCAATCGCCTCTGGTGCATCAATAGCCGGAAATGCGATCGCTTCTGGTGCATCTAAAGCTGGAAGTGCGATCGTTTCTGGTGCATCAATAGCCGGAAATGCGATCGCCTCTGGTGCGTCAATAGCCGGAAGTGCGATCGCTTCTGGTGCGTCATCTCTTTATGAAACTGCCACTAATTTCTTCTCTAAGAACAACCAAGAATAATCCGATAGCCTTCCTATTTGATATCCAAATAAAATAGACAAGGGAGACAAGGGAGACAAGGAAGATAGATATTTGTAAACCATTTATGATTGCTATATGAGTAGTTATATGAATAACTCATTGATATTTGAGCGCCATTTTAGTGAAAAACTTAATATCTCACTAGAAATTCCTCAAACTTGGCAAAAAATTGCCAATCATCATTTAGATGAGCATACCGAAGGATATTTTTATCCTGCACAATCAGCACATAATCCCCAAATTTTTATTAAAAAAATTGTTATTCCAGAAACAGAACAACACGAACAAAACTTTATAGAACTTGCAGATGAATTACTACAATTACCCTTACAAAAATTACAGCCAGAACAGTTTGAAATAATTTCTCAAACACCAACAAAAATTGATAACTATTCAGCGAGATTAGATATTTTTGTGTTTCAACCTCCTGATGTTGAACTGCCCATTACACAATATCAAGTTTGTTGGCAATGTCATCACCTTGTTTATGGATTAGTTGCAATGGTAGAGTCAACCGCAGAATTAGAATATTTACCAATTTTCGCCACAGTTGCAGGTTCGATTAACTGCCATCCTGATGTTAGTAGCAAATGATATATGAACAATAGTGTCGATTTTGGCGATCGCTATTTTTCTTCAGTAAAATAGTGCCAAATTTTGACAAACCTTCTGCCGCAAAAATACGGTGTGTTTTGTGTTGGCAAAAATATCTGGAGAAGAAAAATGTATAAGCGACAAACCAGTAAAGGTCAATCATCTACAAATCATGATGCACCAGCAAATCAATTTGCACCCCGTCGCTTTGTCATCCAACCCCAAACCGAAGAAGCAGAACAAACACCAGCAGATTTACAAGCGAAATCACAAACAACACCTGTTAACCATCTTGCTAATATTCCAATTTTTCCCCCTGGCTATCAACCACCGCCACCACCAAGAATCCAAATGAAACTTAGCATTGGTGAACCAGGGGATAAATATGAACAAGAAGCTGACAAACTAGCACAAGATGTAGTACAGCGAATCAATTCTTCAGAAACTCCACCATTACAGGCACAGTCACAACCAGAAGAAGAAGACAAACTGCGAGCTAAACCCATAATGCAACGTCTTTCTGTTGAAGGTGGTATGGCTGCAACACCTGATTTAGAAACGTCTATTCAACGGGCAAGGGGTAGTGGACAACCTCTGACAGAAAGTATCCGGGAACCAATGGAGACAGCCTTTGGAGCAGATTTTAGTGGTGTCAAGATTCACACCGATGCTCAGTCAGATCAACTGAATCAATCAATTCAGGCGAAAGCGTTTACCACAGGTCAAGATATTTTCTTTCGCCAAGGAAATTATGATCCAGTAAGTAGAGGCGGACAGGAATTAATCGCCCATGAATTGACTCATGTAGTGCAGCAAGGACAGAGCAGCATAAAACCAACTTTGCACAAAAAAGAAACTCAGGGGAATGATACTCCATATCTAAAACAAGCAGCAGATACCATAGGTGATGTAATTGCTTCAAGAGAACAAAATATTTATAGAAAGATTGCTCTCGAAGCAGGGACAGTTTCAGAGATGACTATTCAAAGGGAAATTTCTGAAGAGAAATTTATTACTGATACCACATCAACTTTTTGCTGTTTTAGTTGGCGCAAAGGCACAGATGAGCAACGAAATACAATTGAAGGTCTTCTGCGGAAGTTTGAACAAGCCGTTGATACGGTGAATAAAGTTGTAGCTTTGCAGGAACTTGTCTTGAAGGCGAGATTGATGAGAACTGATAGTGATAAATTCCAAAATGCGCTGGATTCAATTGTAAATGAAGGGAATCAACTGCTGGATGGCTTAGAAAAATCTCCAGAATGGATACAACATAAAGAGGAAAAAGAAAAAGCCCAGAAACAAGCTGCCGACAAACAGGAACAAGAAAGGATAGATAAACTAGGTACATTAGACTGGGAAGGCAGAGTAAATGCGTTTAAAAAACAATATGGTAGTGCAGTTGTAGATACATTGATTGCTGATACTAAAGAATTGGAAGGACAAGCCAAGTTATTAAAATTGACAGAGAATTTTAAGAATATTGGCTTTAAATACACTATGAAAAACTCCAATTATCAAGCATTACTTAAAGGAACAGTTAGCGGAGATTGCAATACTTTAAGCAATGTGATGGCAGTAATTGTTAAGGAAATATTTTTGATGGATGCAAAAGTCAAAGGACATGCTGATCTATTAGTTACCAGCAGTGAAAAAACCATAGATCCCAATAAGCAGCCAACTGGGGAAAAAGGAGAATATTGGGTTTTTGAAAATCATTATTGGGTGGAAGCAGCAGGTAAAGAATATGATCCTTTGTTTGGAAGGGAAAAAAGTGAAGATGGCTGGCAGGCAAGACAAAAAGTTGCAGACATTAAGGAACTAGGACTAAATGTAGAAGACTATGGGGGAGACTATAAAATCGTGCTGCTATTTGGGTCAGGTAATTTGATGATAAATAATGTCACTGAAGAAATATGGAGTACACACCTTGCAGGAGCAAATAAAGTGAGAATGGATAATCCAATTACAGCTACTTATCAGGAGATGGTAGAAAAGGTTAAGGCTTTGTAGTGCAATATGCGATCGCACCCATACCAAGAAAATTAACTGAAGATTTATCCGTAGAGCAAATTTTAGATCACAAATCATTCACCAAAAAAGATGCTCTACGGTTCTTCATAGTAATTGCCAGAGTGCTTGGGACATCAAGAGACAACAAAATACTTTTAACTCTATACCCTGTCACCTGTCACCTACTTTACTAACCTCTAAACAGAATTTCGTTGCGACTAGTAGCGCCTAGTTCTGGCAAAGAGTTAGCGGGTGAGTGGGGAGTAATAGCGGTGGGAATTGCGGGAACTACTTCTAGTTCTTTCACAAGACTTTGCAAGAACTTATCTTGTTCTATGCGGTAATTTGAGACGAAGGGGCCACGGTTGAGGATAGCAAACCAAACTAAACCGCGATCGCGTGTTGGGATGACACCAGCTAATGCACTCACATCACGAAGTGTACCAGTTTTCATCACAGTACCGACGGGCATGTGTCTGCTGTGTAATGTTCCCCGACGATCAAACCCAGACATCGGAAACAAATCTGCTAAATTCAGGTTGTGTGCTGCTGCTTGCTGTTGAATTGCCATTAACATCGCACAAACAGCCCTGGGAGAAATGCGATTTTCTGGGCCGAGTCCAGAACCATTGATTAATTGAATTTCTGACTCAGGTACTCGCGCCAGATAAGCTGCTGTTGATTGCACTACACCTGCACCACCTACTGATTCTGCCAGCATCTGTGCCATTTCGTTATTGCTGTAAACGTTCATTTCTTTCAGCAATTGGCGCAAGGGCAAAGATTTATGACGCACTAGCAAGGTTTGTTGGGGTGTTTGAGGGGCAACTTTGACAGCACCTGTAATTACAACTTCTGGTTTGGGTGTGCCTTTGGGCATGATGGAGTAGATGTAATTAGCTGGACGAGTCCAAGTTTTATGGTTTAGTGCTTGCTTCACCATTTGACCAGCCAGTAGGGGGTGACGCTGAAAATTCATGGCAAAATTGCCTGTAATCACCAAGTTCCCTTTTACTTGCTTAATGCCCATTTTATTGAGTGTATTGCCCAGGGCGATCGCTTCTTCCCAGACAAACATCGGGTCGCCACCACCAGCAATGACCAAATCACCCTGCACTACCCCATTGACTACAGGCCCGGTAGTGCCAATTAAAGTTTCAAATTGATGGTCTGGCCCCCAAGTTTTTAACGAAACTAGGGAAGTGGCAATCTTGGTTAACGAAGCCGCCGGTAATGGTGTTGTTCCTTGATGATTAGCCATGAGTATTGGCCCAGACTGTAACCAAACTCCTTGGCTTTCGGCTAAATTTTGGGCAACTAATTTAGATTTAACTAGTCCTTGTAAGTATTGCTGGACGGTAGTTACGCCGGTGGGGTTGGGATCAGTAGCCAGAACCAAGCCAGGGTTTGCTTGCCCAGCTAATGCTTCTAAAGCATCAGAAGGCTTAATTTCCACCCCAGCCATTTCCAGCCACAGAGAAACCAAACCCGAACTTAATAATTCCAGCATTTCTTACTCCCCAAATTCTACGATATGATTCGTGATTTACTGTGCTAATATACAGGCTTTTTTATGCTCATCAGCATTGGGTAATCATAACTGGTCTATTCCTAATCTGGTAGTCGGTAGAAGAAATTTTTATTTGTTATTTATTTGACTTGACAATTGTTAGACTGTTTTGATTTCTAAGCTATAGCGATTTTATTTGATATGTGAGTCAGAGGGACAAGGTATACAAGGTAGGCAAGGGAGATAGGTTTGTGAATTGTTGAGGATTACTATGGATAGCAAATACTAATATTTATAGCAAGACTTAAACAATTTAATCGCAAAACTTTTCTGATGAATTTTACCTAATTAATTTATCTTATGCAAGTTTTTAGTCTTAGGAATTTGGGAATTATAAAGATACAATCATTGGAATTTTTATGTCTCTTTTAACAGATGCGCTGGACAGAATTGAGACTTGGTTAGTGAGTCATCAACCTGAATTTGCTTTGAGTTTAGCACCTGGATTAACTCGCCCAGAAATAGACGCAATTGTGGAGAATTTTCCTTATCGCTTACCAGAAGAATTATACGAGTTTTACGGGTGGCATAATGGTTGCCAAAGCTTGAGTTGTGGCTATGTAGTTCCTAAGTTTGACAATTTTTTCTCTTTGCAAGAGGCGTTGAAATGGTACGCAGACTTTTTAAGTTGGGGCTTTGATTGGAATCCGCAGTGGCTAACGATATTAGATTTTAATGGTGATTATAGATACGCTATTGTTACAGGAGAAGATTCTGCACCTGTTTGGTTTATCGATCCAGAATGTGGCATTGAAGAAATTCGCTGGGATAGTTTAACAGACTTAATGCTGGCAACGGCAGAGTGTTACGAAACTGGTGCTTATTATCTTGATGATGAAGGATACATGGAGACAGACGAACAAAAAGTTGCAGAAATTCACCGTAAGTATAACTATCGAGGCAGAGTAAAATCAACTACGAATGAATCTTACAATCCTGAGCCGCCAACAGTTGCTAGTGAAGTTGATTTATCTCATCCGAATGCCCTAGAAGAGTTAATCCAGGCTTTGCAAGCTGCGCCATTGAGTCCTGATGCTGGGATGTTGCAAGAAATGGCAGCTAATACGTTAGATAATTTAGCGAATTTGGGTTTAGCTAATCAAGTTGGTGCGGAACCGTTAGTAATTGGTTTACAAAATATACTGTATGACAATGCTGGTCATGCTCTGGCGGCACAAAAGTTAGGTGAATTAGGCGATATTCGAGCAGTTGAGCCACTGTTACAAGTTTTAAACCATCCCTCTAGTAAAGTCAGAACAAATGCAATTAAATCATTGGTAAAGTTGGGAGATAGTCGAGCCGTTGAACCGCTAATTCAGTGTTTGCAAGACTCAGATTTTTTTGTGCGAGCCGACGCAGCATGGGCGCTGGCTGAATTTGGCGATACTCAAGCGATTGAACCGTTAATTGAAGTATTGAGTTATCAAAATCATTCTACTGCTTGTCGTGCGATCGCCTCAGCATTAGGAAAGTTTGGCGATGTCAGAGCCATAGAACCTTTGAGTGCAGTTTTTCGCAGCAATGGTAGTTTTCTCATAGATGTTTCTAGTTTTCCTCACGTCAAATTAGCTGTGGTTCATGCTTTACGGCTTATTGATGATTCTAGAACTACAGATATTTTGGTGGAATTTCTTAGAGATAGAGAAGGTTTATTACAAGCCATCAACAGAGATTGGCTACGTTCTGAGCAAGCAACTCAGCAAGTAATTGAGACTCTCTTTACCCGTCAATATCCTGACTTAATCCCAATTTTAGCCCAGTTGATGCAAGATTCTGAAAGTCGCATCCAAATGAACATAATTTCAGCGATCGCTAAGATTGTCAATCCCCAAATAGTTGATTTGTTGATTTTAGTATTAGCCAGTGAAGATAACTGGCTACGTAAAATGAGTATTTCTTTTCTCGGAAACAGAAGAGAAACTAAAGCCGTTGAGCCTCTGCTCAATATTTTGCAGAATCCAAATGCAGATTTACGTTTAACTGCTGTTCAAGCTCTAGAAAAAATTGATGATTCTAGGGTTGTAGATGCTTTAATTACAATGCTCAAAGATGAAGATGATCATGTGCGTGGTGCAGCCGCATTAGCATTAGGCAATGTAGGAAATTACCGCGCCGTAGAAGCCCTAAACCAATGTTTAGCAGATGAAAACTCGGTGGTTCGTAAAATCGTTCAACAAGCATTAAATAAAATTGCGTAGCTAAGAATAGTGAAACGGTATAACAGGACATTTTTTTCAATTGGCAGTCTTGTCAAGCTGTGATGTTAATATATAGCTAGTCTTTGAGAAAAATAATTCTCAAATCAAGCTTTTGCAGTTATCATTTGGCAAATATAGAACTCTTATTTAATTTCTGAAAAAAACTCAATAAAGTTTCTATTCCCTGTTCCCTGCGATGCAATGAGCTTGTCGTTCGCCTAGCATCCTGACAGGAGAAGTGTTTCCTGTTCCCCTCTTTCACAAGTAAGTTCAGAAATTAAATCGGATTGCCATATCACAATAACTGCAAAAGTCTCAACTGTTGAAACTAAAGTATACCTGCGGGAGAAATAGTTAGTTTTTGCAACACAATATTACATTAATTTGAATCAATAAACTTTGTGAATTGGCATTTAAAGTTTTGAATAAATATCCAATTATGGGCTTGAACTTAATTTTAAATTCAGGTATGTTGTAGTTATAATCATTCTCATACAAGTAAACTCAGTCAATTTACTTAATTAGCTAAATCATGTAATATATTCATAGCTTTCAGTATCTATTCAAGCTTTGCGGTTATCCTGAAACAGATTCTCACACCTAATTTAGTCATAGATAAACATCACAAAAACTTGACTTTAAAAAGTATCCAGTAACCATCAAAAGACAAGTGGCATTGCCAAAACATATCTCTGTCGCAGAATTGAAGGCATTTGAGAGATTACAAACTCCAATTTGGATTTATGATTTGGAAAGAATGCAGATGTGGTGGGCAAACAAAGCATCACTTCGTCTTTGGAACATTCCCATTCAGGAAGAATTGCTCAATCGCAACTTTAGTAATGTTCCCGAACTGAGGTGGATAGCTGAGAAAAAATATCTGCAAGAATTTCAACAGGGAAAAACCATCACTGAAAGCTGGACATTTTACCGAGATGGGGAAACTGTTGCTGTGCGCTGTTTTTGTTCTGGGGTTAAAATCAAGCCTGGACGGATGGCAATGTTGGTGGAAGGAATTGTCGAATCCAGCCATCCCATCGAGATAGACATACGACGCACCCGTGAGTCGGTGATTGAAAATTCCCTGATTTTGGCAAATCAACAGCAAGCAGCTTGGGAAAAAAGCCAACGCGCCGAAGCAGAGTTGCGCTGGCGGGAAGCATTGTTAAGTTCTTTGACAGACACATCTGTACTAGGGTTTTTGGTAGTTGACAATCGCACCGACGAAATTTTGTATTTTAATCAACGCTTCTGTAAAATTTGGGGGCTGGAGCATTTAGAAACGCAAATGCGCCTTGGTTTATTGAAAAATAATGATATTATCCCTGAGTGCATACCGCTAATAGCCGATTTACCTGCATTTATAGAATCCTGTAAACCGTTACAGTCTGAGGAAAATCGTACGGTAGTGGAAGATAAAATTTTGTTTGTTGATGGACGGACAATTCGGCGCTTTTCTAGCCAAATTCGAGATACTCAGGATCAATACTTTGGGCGACTATATGTTTTTGAAGATATTAGCGATCGCCTAAAGACAGAAAATTCACTCAAAAATAGTGAACAAAGCTATCGCTCAGTCATTACCACAATGGCAGAAGGCATTATATTACAGCAAGCCGATGGTAGTATTACAGCCTGTAACAAAAGTGCCGAAAGAATTTTGGGTTTGACATCTGAGCAAATTAAGGGAAAAGCTGCTATTGATCCACGATGGCGAGCGATTTATGAAGATGGTTCACCCTTTCCGAGGGAAAATTGTCCGGCTTTGGTGACATTACGTACAGGGCAACCCCAGTTTAATGTGATTGTAGGCATTTATAAACCTGATGGCAGTTTGACATGGATTTCAATTAATTCTCAGCCCTTGTTTCATCCCCATCAATCAAAACCTTACGCAGTAGTAGCATCATTTACAAATATCACAGCCCACAAACAAGCTGAACTAGCACTACAACAGCAAGCCCAACGAGAACGGATGATTGCGGCGATCGCCCAACACATCCGCCAATCCTTAGATTTAGAGGTAATTTTAAACACAACTGTCGCCGAAGTTAGAGAATTTCTGCAAACTGATCGTGTGATTATTTATCGTTTTCAGTCCAATTGGAGTGGTGTAGTGGTGACTGAATCTGTAGCCGCAGATTGGGAAGCGATTTTAACTATGGAAATTACAGACCAATATTTTGTAGACACCCAGGGAAAATATTACCAACAAGGTCAAATTAAAGCTACTTCAGATATTTACACAGCCGGATTGACTGATTGTCATGTGCAGTTACTCGAAAAATTTCAAGTCAGAGCTAAACTAGTTGTGCCAATTTTACAAAGCGATCGCCTTTGGGGTTTGTTAATCGCTCATCATTGTAGCGCCCCCCGCCATTGGCAAGCCTGGGAAAGTGAACTACTGCAACAACTAGCGACACAACTAGCGATCGCAATTCAGCAATCGGAACTATATCAAAAATTACGACTTGCTAACCAGCAACTAGAAAACATCGCAATGGTTGATCCATTAACTCAAATTGCCAATCGTCGCTGTTTTGAGAGTAAACTGCAAAGTGTCTGGCAATATCTGATCAGAGAGCAAGGTTGTATTTCACTACTATTATGTGACGTTGACTATTTCAAAAAATATAATGACACCTATGGTCATCGGGCGGGAGATGATTGTTTACGCCTTGTAGCCCAAGCTTTTCAACAAAATCTTAAACGCAATACAGATTTAGTCGCTCGTTATGGGGGTGAAGAATTCGCCGTTATCTTACCCAACACTAACGAACGAGGTGCTATTCAGGTTGCCCAAGCAATTCATAATACTGTTAAACAGTTCAATATTCCCCATTTGGCATCAACAGTCAAAGAATATGTCACCTTAAGTATTGGAATTGCGACTGTAATTCCCACTGCTGATTTGCAGCCTTTAGATTTAATTGAAGCCGCAGATCAAGCCCTTTACCAAGCTAAAGCCCAAGGGCGCGATCGCTTTTGTGTGAGTCAAATTTATGCTTAGTAGGTTACAGGTTATAGGTTACAGAGGTAAAAGTCTTCTGCTGCTATCCTTGAAAATATTGGGTTACTACTCAGCACTCAGCACTATGGGCAGGGGATAAGGGAGACAAGGGAGACAAGGGGGACAAGGGAAGGGAGACAAGGGAGACAAGGGAGCAATCTTTCTACCCCCCTCTACCTTGTCTACTCCCACTCAGCACTCAGCACTCAGCACTCAGCACTTTCTACTTCCTTTCAGGATGTGCTATTTCCTCTTGGGAAGGACTACCCATTTGGTTAATTGTGGCAATCATCTGATATAACCGCCCTAAATCTCGTTGATTGAAGTGCAGAATTAACCGAGGTAAATCCGCAGTTTCATCTTGGGCTTCTTGGGGTAATGCTTGACTTTTTTCAATTTTGCCTTTGACGAGAATATCGCTGAATTCAGCATTCAGTTGTTCGACTTCAGCATCTGACAAATTGCAACTTAAACGAATCACTAACTGATTACTAACGTAGCGGCTGGAGTGATAAACCTTGTAAAAATCTGTAATGGCGTTGCAGGCTACTTCCAGGTTATCTGTCACCGTGTACAAACTAGGGTCTTCTGGACTGACAAGACCTTTCTGCACCAGTTGTTGATCAATATAATCGCTCCAAGACCGCCAATAATCACCGCCGGGATGGTCAATTAATACTAAAGGTACAGGGCCAAATTTACCTGTTTGGCTTAAAGTCATACACTCAAAAGCTTCATCTTGAGTGCCAAATCCGCCAGGAAATAGCGCCACCGCATCACTTTCTTTGAGGAGGAATAGCTTGCGGGTGAAAAAATACTTAAAGTGAATTAACTTTGGATCACCTTCAATAATTGGATTTGCTTGCTGTTCAAAAGGTAACTGAATATTTAAGCCAAAAGAATTTTCTCGCCCAGCACCTTCATGACCTGCTTGCATAATCCCGCCACCGCCGCCTGTCATTACCATAAATCCCAGTTGAGTCACAGCGCGACCAAATTCCAACGCCATTTTGTATTCTGGCGTTTCTTCAGAGAGACGGGCAGAACCAAATATAGTTACTTTACGTACGTGTCGGTAATTGTAAAATAACTCGAAGCCTCGCTCCATATCCGCTAAAGCAGCCGATAATATCTTCCAATCCAGACGATCAATGTCACTATCGGCTAGACGGATGATAGTAGCAAGGGTCTGTTGGATATATTGCCGATTTTTTAACGTCGGTAGGCGATCGATTAAGTCAACAATATCAGCTTGCAGAGACTCTAATGTGTCGAACGACGCAGATGAGGTCATGAGAACAGATGGCAGAGTGGCAATACATTTTATCTAATTTTGGAGTGATATTTACAATTTTTTTAGAATTTGTTGAAATGGTGGGGAAAGAGGGGCTAGAAGCTAGGGGATTAGGGACTGGGGATTAGATACTTTAGAAAAACCCCTAACCTCTAACCTCTAATACCAATTCACGCAATTACTGATACAAATCACCTTCTCTGAGCCTCTGCTTGCTTTGCGATCGCCGAGCGTTCGCGCAGCGTCTCCGTCAGGAGAAGTCGAGGCGCTGGTTGCATATCTGTATCATGTTTAAAGTGAAATGGTATAACCTCTAACCTCTGATAAGCAAAAACAAAACCCCTCTAAAGAGACGCTTAGAGGGGCAAGATTTGGGTATGTATAATTTCAGTTATTCTCAAAATTACGCAAAGGCTTGAAAACACGCAGATTCTTTCGCTTATTCTTGTGATGAGTCATTAAATAATTATCAGCATAACGGAAGGCGGATGCACAATCGTAAGCCGCGATCGCTACAGCTTGCAAAAATACTTGCAGAGGAATTTCAAAACTAGAAATTCTTTCTGTGAGCAGTAATAATTCCCTATCTGTTGCTGGTACAGCAGTTTCTTCTGCCCATTCTGGCTCATTAAACAAGTCTTCAACTAGCGCCTTGGACATTTTGTACCTCCCCAAACGCATAAGAAGCAAAGCCTGCGATGAAATTTAACTGTTCTTCACGAGTTTGCAAGTTAACAGGTAGTTCAGTACTAGGAAATCCTAGTTCTTTTAAGATATCCAAACAGTAAGCACTGGTTTGACTATATGAAGCTTGCTCCCATTTATGGGCTACTTCTTTTGCCATTTCCAGATTGACTCTAATAAATTTCATCGCAGGGCTAGTCATAAGTTGCACCCTAATAAACTGGATATTGGCAGTTTTGATCAGAACCCCAGTTCAATGTAACCGTGATTTTGCTGAATTTATGAAGATGGGTAATTGAAGGATCAGCGCATTTGCGTAATTGACGGCTGAGAGAATACGCAAATTTTTCAGAATAAACCAAGACAGTCAAGCGCAATGATACTTAAGTGCTGACAGTATCTACTGGAATACGGAGATTGATTATTGACCAATTTGTACTTCTTCTGCAACCCGTTTAAGGCGGCGTAATTGGGCTTGCATATCTTGTTTTGTCCACGATGCAGCAAAATTATTAAATCCCCAACTCACAATGGGATTAGGAATCACAAACTCGAAGCGATTGAGTAAGCATGTTCCCTTTGCTACTGGTTGACATTCCCAGCGATCGCGTCCTTGAAAAAATCCCTGAAATTCCCAAACCACTAAACCCGGTTGTCGTTCGACGACCACACTTTTTAGAGTTGGTTTCACCACAGGAATTTGAATAATAAACCGACTTTGACCGCCTATATCCGTACTCCAAACCTCACCTATAGGTTCGCAGCGCAAAGCAGGATTTAGCCAACGGTGCATCAAACCTAAATCGGTAATGCAGCGTTCTACAATTGCGGCTGTGGCGTTAATTTGAATTGATTGTTCAAAAACTTGGGTCATGCCAGCTTACTAATCCTGTCGCTGCCCTTAGATTAACTCAAAATGGCTTGTTATAGCAGAAGGCAGCAGGCAGTGGTTCGGCTACGCGGTAATCGAGCGAAGTCGAGATTCACCAACCGGAGGCAGAAAAGAAAAGAAAAGTAGGTTGAGTGGAGCGATCGCGAAACCCAACAAAGTCTTAACTTAACAAAACCCTTGCACCGAGTCTCAACAATTTTGTGTGTCAACCCTCAATATTTTGTTATTTGTAACAAATTAGCCTATCTATCAATTGTCTAGATATATTTACTGGTAAATTGATACGCAAAATTCACGTAAACTTACTAGAGTGTAATTTGGCATCCTCAAATCTACTCTACTGAGTTCACAAGTATTTTTGGCAAACACATAAACTTAATACCAAAGAAACCATGAACACAACTTGGCCAGGGATAACCCGGTTGATAGACATGGGTTTGTCGATAAAAGGGCAGGAATTGTTAGGACAATCACCTAATCTGCCGTTAGATCAACCAAACTTAAACCAAGGAATTGCGGATCTGCAAGGAATTGGACAACAGGTAATTCTATATACACCAAGATTGCTAGGTGCTGTAGCGATTTTGTTGGTAGGGATACTGGTTGCTTTGGTGATAGCGGCAATCACTAGAAGCATCCTGAATCGCACAGACATTGATAATCGCATTGCGGCGGGAGTAACAGGACGCAGAGATGTTCCTCAAGTTGAGAAGTTCATCTCTAGTTTGGTCTTATGGAGCATTATTCTCATCACGGTAGTAGCTGCTTTACAGGCGCTAGGACTGGAAGTTGCTTCTCGACCCCTGAATAATTTCCTTGACCAACTAATAGGCTTTTTGCCAAAAGTTTTGGGTGCAGGCATTCTGTTAGGGGTGGCTTGGGTGTTAGCAAGTATTATCAAACTTGTGACATTGCGAGGATTGCAGGCACTCAAATTAGATGAGCGGTTAAATCAAGAAACGTCGGAAGATAATATCAGCCTCGATCGCATTTCTTTAAGTGAGACGATCGCTAATGCTTTATATTGGTTTATCTTCTTACTGTTTCTGGCACCAGTTCTTGATACTCTCGGACTCCGACAGGCACTTTTACCAGTACAAGCCTTAATTACCGAAATTCTTTCAATTCTGCCCAATATTTTGGCAGCAATTTTAATTGCGGTGTTGGGGTGGTTTTTAGCGAATATTGTCCGCCGAATTGTGACTAATTTGTTAGCCACAACGGGCATCGATTATTTAGGTAGTCGGTTTGGACTTTCATCAGCAATGGGCGCACAGTCTTTATCGACAATTATCGGCACCATTGTTTATGTTTTAATTTTGATTCCTGTAGCGATCGCCGCCCTGAATGCTTTAAGAATTGAGGCGATATCTGTGCCAGCAATTACTATGCTGCAACAGATTTTAAATAGTTTACCTGCTATTTTCACCGCCGTAGCTATCTTAATTGTCGCCTTTTTTATCGGGCGTTTTGTTGGCGATTTAGTCACTAGTGTTTTAACTAGTTTGGGCTTTAATAATATTTTTGCCGTACTAGGTTTACCCTCACCTGCTAGACAAGAAGTACAGACCGAAGCACAACCATTAACCCCACTCCGCACACCATCAGAAATTGCTGGCATTATTACTTTAGTCGGCATTCTGCTATTTGCCACTGTGGCAGCAGTGAATATTTTAAATATTCCGGCTCTGACAACATTGGTAACTGGCATTTTAATTATTTTGGGGCGGATTATTGCCGGATTAATTGTGTTTGCGATCGGATTATTCCTGGCAAATCTCGCCTTTAATTTAATTAGCAGTTCCGGCGATCGCCAAGCAAAGATTTTGGCTCAAGTAGCCAGAATTTCTATTATTGCACTAGTTTCGGCAATGGCATTACAACAAATTGGGGTTGCCAGCGATATTGTCAATTTAGCATTTGGTTTATTACTCGGTGCGATCGCTGTTGCTATTGCTTTAGCTTTTGGTTTGGGTGGACGCGATATCGCCCGCGAACAAGTTAAAGAGTGGCTAGATTCTTTCAAGGATAAAAGCTAGTACAACAAGGTAAAAGTCAAAAGGAAAAAGGAAAAAGAAAGAATAGTGATACCACAAGCCTTTTTGTAATTCCAGATGCTCACTGAGCGTAGTCGAAGTGCGGTCTGTGTATTTACGCCGACTTGTACTAGTACCATGCTTGTAACAAAGCAATCCTGATGAAACTTATTTTATGAGCCTTGTCTGAAAGTTGGACTAGTATTTGTACTCAGCACTTTCAAGCTAGGAGGTAAAAAGATAGAAAGCACTTCTTGATGAAGATGCAAGTTATCTGTTGTTGTAGAGACTTTGCATACAAAGTCTCTACAGCTTTGATCAAGCCCCTTCGAGGCAGTCAATCTTAGACTATAGTGATATGACAGTTTCAACAAATTCGCCCTGAGTGTGACGAGAACGAAGATGCAAGGTAATTTCAGTATCAAGTCGCTTCAGGAAAATGAGCAGTTTTCCCTCACTGAACCGTTGAAACTCTCCTTTCATTAGATGATATACTTCTGGCTGCGGAATGCCAAGAAGTTCGCTGATTTCACGCTGTTTAAGGTTACGCTGTTTCAGCAGGCGGAGTACCTGAATCCCTATTTTGCCCCTGGTAAAAAGTTCATCTGCATTTGACAAACCGAGGTCAGCGAACACATTGCCACTGCTTTCTTCAAAAACTGGTTCTTGTGTCATTGTTGTTTCTCCCTTGCCACTGCGTCCTTATAACGTTGTTTAATCAGGTCAACATCAGCCTGTGGAGTTTTATTACGGTAGTCAGATATGTTAGGAAAATTTGAAAGCTTGAATGCCAGTAATAGTAAGACTTTTCCTTCTGCCTTCTGTTATATTATTTGCGATTTGCAACTACAAATATAGCAATCCTAAATCATTTGTGAAATTCTCTTTCTTTTCCTTCTTTGTGTACTTTGCGTCCTTTGCGGTTCGTTAAAAAGAATAATTTTTCACAACTCAGATAGGATTGCTATATAGCAGTCCTAAATCATTCGTAAACTCAAAGATCCCCGACTTCTTCAAGAAGTCGGGGATCTGAGCCTCTCGATTTTCACACATCAAATAAGATTGCTATATACCCATGAAAAAACCCGCTTGCAGGAATGAATTAACCATCTTGGGCGGGTTTTTAATTCTGGCTTCTGACTTCTGCTTACATCAATTTCAAATCAGGATATTCTGCGAACAAATCATCAGAAGTTAAGGTATCACCTTCAGCTTGAGGAGTCCATAAAACTTCAATTGCTAACAATTGTTCACCAGGAATGCTACCCATTTGGCGCAAGGCTTGGCGTAAGTCGTCAGCAGAGTTGATGGCGGGAATTTCAAATTTACCGAGAGTTGCTGCTAACAAAGTAACGATAATATATTCCCCAGGGCCTTCAGTAAAGAGGCGAGTTGGGTTGTCGAGTTCATCACTAGCAGGTAAGGCTTCTTTTGCTAAAGCAGCTTTGAGTTGGTTATTAACGTTAGAAAGAGTTTCTTCACTAAATTTGCTGCGTTCTGCCAAGGCTAAACGATTAAATTGACTTTCCGCAGAATTTAATTTAGCTTGTTGTGTACCACCACCTCCATAGACCCAATATTCTGGATGGCGGAGTAAAGCTAGACTAGTTTCTTGCACAACTGCGGCTCTACCTTCGGGAGAGTTAGTATCAGCCAGTTCCGCAATTTTGTTGAGTGCGGGTTGCAAATCGCGGGCTTGGGCTAACAAACCAACTTGCAAGCGAGTTACAGAAACATTGGGGTTGCTGTTATAACCAACTTCATCAATTCCGCCACTGTTAGCACGACGGAAACTTTGAACCAGGAAGTTAGCGATCGCAATAAAAATTAGAATTGTAAATAGACCGCCAAATCCTCCGCCAATACCCCAAAACGGTAATAGGAACGGAAAGCCAAAACCACCGCCAGGATAAGGAGCATAATATCCGCCACCACCAGGAGGCGCGTAGGTACGGGGTGTATAAGTGCGGCTCGAAGGAACTCTAAATGAACCGCCACCGATACGACCACCACTGCGAGCCGCTAAAGCCCCGTCAGCATGACCTAATGCTAAGGCTAATACTAAGCTGAGGACAAAGAAGGTTTTTAACAGTGGTTTGATGGTTTGTTGTAGTTTTTTACGCATAACACAGTCGCTTGAAAAATTTTATTGCTGATGATTGCATCCTATTGTTGATAGGATTTTGCGGTATGTAGCTGATGCCAGCCCGCGACTAGTAAGCGAGTATTGTATTGGCAGTAGCTTTCTGTAACATCATTAACTGTTGCTACATCTTCAATTTACCGCGACTTATCCCAGGTACACAGCAGACGGAGGGGGGATTTCTGTAGTAGATTACCGTACCTTGGAACTTCTGCTAGAGCTTAGGAACTTTGGGATCAATTAATAATTGCCCTAAAAGTCAGGCTAAAGATGGGTGCATCCACTTTCAGCATTCAACCCTGCGCTAAGGCGCACGCTACGCGAACAGACTGAAGTCTGGTACTATGCAAACTATTTGCCAGTGTGGCTACCCATACTGAATAATTTAAGTTAGACTATAAGGCTAATATCGCACTCATATTTGATTTGAAAAAAATCAATACCTGAGATCAGGCTTCTGTACTAATGTCTACTAATAAAGATAATTTCAATTACCAAAATTGATGTTTATGTATTCACAAAATGGCATCAATTATTACAAAAATAAATATATACATAAATCACATTTGATTTAGAGAAAAAATACTTTTTCCTACTCACTGCCTATCGCGCTTCGCTCACCACACAAGTAGATTGGGAAAACCAACCGCATTCCCATATCTATTGGGAAGATGAAAATCAATTGCGATTCTATATATATGTAGATATAGTATAAATAGCACCAAGATTAATCAGAATTAGTCGAGCAAATTTATTACCACAAAAACTTAGATTAGTGGGTTTTCTACTGTACAATTTCAGTAAGTTATTGATGATGATAACTATTATTCAGCAATTAGTTGATGTTGCTGAAATGTCAAGTATGAGGTGTACTTTGATTGATATCGAAATACCTAAGTGATGATGATAATCAGTCTCAAAGTATTTAGTAAGCAAAGCTAATTTATTAGTAAGAATCTAGTTAAATTAAACATGCAAAACTAAAACATTATTTACATCAAAATACAAAAATTAACATGGAACATATTTCTCAACTAGCGCCAAACATTAGAGAACAAACAGCATGTCCAGATATTTTAGTGATATCACGTCAATTTTTACCACAAGAGGCGGTGATTAGCGAATATATCTATAACCGTTGTGTGCAAGATCCAGAACGGATTATTGTGTTGGCGGCTAGTTGTGCGGGCGATAAAAAATTTGATGAGACACAACAGTTTCCTGTCTATCGCTGGCCTAATTCTCAATACTGGCTAGGAAAATTTTGGGGAAATATTTTCCAGCCGTTGATGAATTTAGTTGGCTCATTTGTATTAGCAATTAAACTTTATTTTCGCTATCACTATCGTTATATAGAATGGGGACACAGTTACGAGTTTCCCTCAATATTATTATTGAGCTATCTATTACCTATCCGTTTTTTTATTTATTTACACGGTTTTGATATTCGCTCTGTTTTGGGCAATCCTTTATGGCGATCGCTCTTTAAGTTAACATTATCCCGTGCCACAGGCATTGTTTGTAACAGCGCCTTTACAAGAGATTACCTCAGAAACGCATTCCGGTTACAAACTCCTACCCATGTTATTCATCCCATAGTTAGACCAGAAAAATTTAGCGCCGGGACAAACCCAAGTCATCTTGATGATTTACGGGTCAAGATACGCCAAATTTACAACATTCCCGAAACAGCAATTGTCATTCTTTCCGTGGGAAGACTAGTAAAACCGAAAAGCTTTGAACGAGTAATTGAGAATCTCCCCTTGTTACTGACTGTGGGGATAGATGTTCACTATATAATTTGTGGTCAAGGTGCGGGTGAGTCGGAATTGCAGACTCTTGCACAACGTTTGCGGGTAGACCAACGGGTACACTTTGCTGGTTATGTACCTGAAAGCGAGTTAGCAGGTTATTATGGGGCTTGTGATATCTTTGCGATGCTGACTGTGAATGATAGCAAAGCGAGATTTATTGATGGTTTTGGGGTGACATATCTAGAAGCCAGTTACTTTGGTAAGCCTGTAATTGCTTCCCGGTTAGGTTCTGTGATTGAGGTAGTGAGTCACGAAGAAAACGGTATTTTAGTCAACCCAAAATCTGGGTATGAAGTTTTTCAAGCCTTTAAACGCTTGTGTCAAAACCAGCAATTGCGAGAACAACTCGGTCGCAAAGGTAAAGAATTAGCGAGGCGCAAAACTCTTCACCGGATGCTTTATCAAGAAAATTAACCACCGCCGACAATGGTAACAACTTCCAAGCGATCGCCTGGCTGTACAATCGTTTGTGACCAAAATTGGCGATGCAAAATTTCCCCGTTATACTCCACCGCCACTAAGCGCGGATTGAAACCCAATTGTTGTAGTAAATCGGGTAACAACGATGGAGATGAACAACTGCGGGTTTCTCCATTTACCTGAAGGGTAATTTGCTCGGACATAAGTAAGTGCTGAGTGCTGAGTGCTGAGTAAGTTTAATTTTGAATGATTTCTGATTGTGGTCTGACGCGATTTAGTTGAGACAGCAAGTATTGGGTAACAAGCGTTGGCTGTTCGGCTTGCATGAGCGATCGCACTACTGCTACCCTTTCGGCACCAGCATCAATGACATCATTGATATTATTGGCATCAATGCCGCCAATGGCAAACCAAGGGATAGGGCTATTTTGGGCGGCGTAGCGGACATATTCTAAGCCAGATGCGGCTTTACCTGCTTTGGTAGGAGTTTCGTAAATAGGGCCGACACCGATATAATCTGCACCTTCGTTAATGGCTCTGTGCATTTCTTCCGAATTAGTGGTAGAACGGCCAATTATGCGCTGTGGCCCCAATAATTGACGCGCCAAGGCTATGGGCATATCTTGTTGCCCTAGATGTACACCATCAGCATCTACAGCTAAGGCTAAATCGACGCGATCGTTCATAATCAACAAAGCGCCATAAGCATGACATAGCTGCCTGAGTATAGTTGCTTGTTCCAGCCGCACAGTATCATCGGAATTTTTATCGCGGTACTGGACTAAAGTCAATCCGCCTTTGAGTGCAGATTCTACAGTGGCGAATAAATTGTCTGATGGAGATGTGACTAAATATAAATGCGATCGCCACAATAACTGATGACGTTGATACCCCATTAAACTACTTTCTAGGGTATAAACCCGATAGCGCATCTGCTTAAAAGCTTTGCCCATATTGGAGCTATATAGCTTGCCATATTCTTCCAACACCCGCAATGCTTCTTGAACACGGCAAAAGTTAGCTTGCAACAGCGACTTAATACTAGCGCGTTGTTCTTCTTGGGGATGAGATAAATCAGTGCCGATATCACCTACTGTATCTCGCGCTGCCCGGATTTCTGCTGTATGCCACTTTGCTAACTCTTGTCGCAGGTATTTACATTCTCCTGCTAACTGGGCATTATTCAAACCAAAACGACACCACTCCTCGATGATGCGTAAACCTTCACGAGTGCGGTCTAAATTAGCATCTAATATGCGGTAAACAATTTGCTGTATTTGCTCTTGTTGGCTATACGGCTCGACCATTACCACAACTCCATTAGTGCTTTCATAATAGTCAGCCTCTTTCATATATGCAATGTTTTTAGCATCATTAATTTACTAAGCAAGAGTTATGAAGAGTTGAGTACTGGAAATTGGGTTTCGGTCTTGAGAAAACTAATTTCCCATTCCCTATTCCCGACTCCCCACTCCCTTCATTAATTACTTTGTCTTTAAAATAGCCAATAGGTCAATATTGTGGGTAACATTATCGACATATTACTGTCTAAGGGTATAAGACTTTATTGTTATTTCTTAGGAGTATGGTAAAAATGGTGTCCCCCAATGTATCAGGTCAACATTATAGACTGGCGCTCAAGCTGATAACCATTGATCAACTGCATCCATCTTTAAACTTAGCTATACCGATAGCTTTTGGTTACTCACTTTTGCTGTGTATGTTTGGTATGGGAGTGGCGAGTTTAACTTTGCTGGCAATTAATAATAGTGCCGTTGCTCAGATGCCATCTCTACCGAATAGAATGCCCCTGGGTGAAAGACCAATTTCTCAGGTTAATGTACTGTTTGTCAACCCAAGTATCGGGGATGACACCACAGGTAATGGTAGCGATCGCACACCGTTAAAAACTATTACCCAAGCTTTGCGTGTTGCTCAAGGCAATACAGTCATTATGCTGGCTCCGGGTAATTACAGTGAAGAAACTGGAGAAACCTTTCCTTTAATACTGCGCCCTGGGATTTCCATTCAAGGTGATGCAGCTAACAAAGGTAGTGGAATTACAATTCAAGGTGGTGGATTGTACCTGAGCCGCAGTTATGGCGGACAAAATGTCACAATTGTGGGTGCAAATCAAACTGAATTAACAGGGGTGAGTGTGACGAATGCTAATCCCCGTGGTTATGGTTTGTGGATTGAATCAAGTAATCCTGTAGTCTCTGAAAATACATTTATAGGAAGTACCCAAGATGGTGTAGCGGTGAGTGGTAATGGCGCACCGACAATTAGTAAAAATTATTTTTATCGAAACGGAGCTAATGGTATTACCCTGAGTGGTAGTTCTCAGGCGAAAGTGCAAGACAATATTTTTCAAGAAACTGGTTATGGCGTAAATATTACCCAAAATGCCGCGCCTGTGGTTATGGGTAATCAAATACAAAACAATCGTTCGGGAATTTTAGTCCAAGGCAAAGCCCGTCCCATTGTCCGCAATAATGTAATTGCCGATAGTAAAGAAGATGGTTTAGTAGCGATCGCCCAAGCTATGCCAGACGTAGGTAATACTACAGAAGTTGGTGGTAATGAATTTCGTAATAATGCCCGCTATGATATCAATGCTAGTGCAGTTCAACAGGCGATCGCTGCCACTGGCAATACTTTAACTAGCAACAAAATTACAGGTAAAGTCGATCTGAACGCGCCAGCTACGACTGTTGTAGATAACCCCCAACCAACCACACCAAACACAACTATTTCAACTATTCCCACCAATCCAGAAATTACTGTTTCTCCCACTGAAGTTGCTCCCACACCCAATCCCGTCGCCAAATTACCCACTACAACCATCAAACCCAAATCCCCCCAACAACTACAACTAACTCCTCCCCGTGGCGGCTTCCCAGTTCCCAGCAGCTTAGTAGGAACCCAACCAGTAACAAACAACCCACCAGCTTCTACAGCCCAACCAGCATCATCACAGTTCAACTACGTGCAGATTGACAGGAACACCATTGAATTTACTGCACCTGCGTCAGTCCCCAATACAACCATTTCTCCCGGTAGTGCAGCTTTGTTACCCGTTCCTGATGGTAACGTTCCCCTAGGTAATACTGCCAACCTGCGAAAAGTCCCGCTTCCCCAAACCAATACAAATACATACACTCAAAGTTATTTACCGCCTACCAACAACACACGTTACCGCGTCATTGTTGAAGTAGCCAACGAACAAGAACAGGAATTAGTAAAATTTGTCGCCCCTGGTGCATTTTCTACCATCTGGAAAGGGCGCAGGGTGATGCAAGCAGGCGTATTTAGTAATCGTTATAACGCTGATGAGATGTTAAAAAATCTCACTAACAATGGCTTACGCACTATTATTGAACCGTTGAATTAAATCAGTAGGGGCGAATGGTTTTTCGCCTCTACCGTGAGCAAAACATCACCCCCATACCCTTACACCCTTACACCCAGTTTCCACAGAACATCTTTGTGCGTAAGTCTTATTACTGCCTAATTCCTAGAGATTTAGCGTTTCACAATTACTAACGTTCCTGGCTTTGTCCAGTTGTACAATTTCCGCGCTTGCTTGACTGGCAAATTCACGCAACCGTGGCTAACGGGAGTACCAAAACGGTTATGCCAATAAGCACCATGAATTGCATAACCTTCATAAAAATACATTGTATAAGGAACATCAGGAATGTCGTAACCTCTACCCCGCATTCTGTTAGTGCGATGTTTCGACTGGATATGAAATCTACCAATGGGTGTAGGGGTAGCTCGTTTGCCAGTAGATACAGGGAAGGAATAAACTAGCTTTTGGCCATCCCAGGCACGTAAACGCTGCTGAGATAAATCAATTTCAATGCGGCGAGTTTGAGACAGTTGCCGACTGTCAGATATTTGAATGTTGTTGTTATTGAGTGAGGCGGCTGCTGCTATCACAGAATTGGGATCAGCCGTTGTTGGTAGCGCCGAGGAGAAAAAAGTTGCTAACAGCAGCGCCACACCTGTACAAAAATTTCCTGAGCGACGAATTCCAACATTACTAGTTTGGGTTCGCATTCTGCATCACCTTCTAACAACGCAAAAAATATTGTTGTAGTTTTGATAAACACTACAAATTGCCAAAACAATTCCTAGTTGTTTATGCGATATCTACAAGGATGGTCTGCCAATACACCAATACCAGTATCAGGTGAGACTAATAAAGTAGCTACGTACCAAGGTTGGATCTTACTGCTAGGTCTGAAGGCGTAGGAATGTGAGGATTTTTATCACCTTCATTCATACATTTCTATACCTTTGTGCCTAGAGGAGATGAGACCTCTTGCTGCTGAACTTCTCTCAACTGAGTTGGAGTATTAACAGTGATTTATTTCACTTTGTGAGTTTGAAAACGTGCAAACTACTCAATTACGATATTTGCACTTGTAATTTTTCCCAGGATTTACACAAACAGAGATAACCTGACTATAGCAATCTAGTTTCTATTTCTAACTTCAAGTTAAGTGATAGCAATTCCGGAGTGTGACTATCGTAATGTCTTGAATTGCTGTCATTACAACGTGCAGAGTTAAACTTAGGATATTCCAAAAAATTGCACAATTCAGTAATTAATAAACACCTCAGACTGGAAGTCTGAAAACTTTTTAAGTAGGTGGACACAATTATTTAGAAGACGCATTTCGACTTCTCCCCAAGGGAGACGCTACGCGAACGCTCAATGCTCGATCCTTGAGAAGACGAGGGTTGAGCGCAGCGATGCACTGAGCTTGTCGAAGTGTCGAAACCCGGCAACTTCAAGTTAGGTTTAATTTAGTCCTTCTACTTAGTGTTGTATTTAAAACTAGTAGATCCTCCTAAATCCACGCCACTTGCTACAACGGGGGGAATCTCCGCAACGCAGTGGCTCCCCATAGCGTTACTTTGATGTGTTTCCCTCCTTATCCCTGATTCTTGAAACTTAACATTTGCAAGAACTCTCGGTAAAATACATAAGCCTTATCCTTTTTCCTCACAATCATGGGCAATACTTTTGGGCATCTGTTTCGCATTACTACTTTTGGTGAATCCCACGGCGGCGGTGTGGGAGTTGTCATTGATGGTTGTCCTCCGCAACTGGAAATCACAGCAGCAGAAATTCAGTTTGAGTTAGACAGGCGGCGGCCAGGACAAAGTAAGATTACCACGCCGCGCAAGGAAGCAGACACCTGTGAGATTTTGTCTGGGGTGTTTGAAGGAAAAACTCTAGGTACACCGATCGCAATTTTAGTGCGGAATAAAGACACGCGATCGCAAGACTATGATGAGATGGCGGTGAAATATCGTCCTTCCCATGCAGATGCAACCTATGATGCTAAATACGGAATTCGGAATTGGCAAGGCGGCGGTAGGTCTTCGGCGCGTGAGACAATTGGTAGAGTCGCCGCAGGTGCGATCGCTAAAAAAATTCTCCGACAAGTTGCTAATCTAGAAGTGATTGGTTATGTCAAACGCATCAAAGATTTAGAAGGCATTGTTGACCCTAATACCGTCACCTTAGAACAAGTAGAAAGCAACATTGTTCGCTGTCCTGATGCAGAATGCGCCAATCGCATGATTGAGTTAATTGAGCAAACTGGCAGACAAGGTGATTCTATTGGCGGTGTAGTCGAATGTGTTGCTCGTAACGTACCGAAAGGTTTAGGCGAACCAGTATTTGATAAGTTAGAAGCTGATATTGCTAAAGCCGTGATGTCACTTCCTGCTAGTAAAGGTTTTGAAATTGGTTCTGGTTTTGCTGGGACATTATTAACAGGCATTGAACATAACGACGAATTTTATATTGATGAAAATGGTGAAATTCGGACTGTAACTAACCGTTCTGGTGGTATTCAAGGCGGTATTTCCAACGGCGAAAATATCATTTTACGAGTTGCTTTTAAACCCACCGCCACTATTAGAAAAGAACAAAAAACAGTAACTAATGAAGGTGAAGAAACAGTATTAGCCGGCAAAGGCAGACATGATCCTTGTGTGTTACCCCGTGCTGTACCAATGGTAGAAGCAATGGTGGCGCTGGTGTTGTGTGACCATTTATTGCGAAATCACGGACAGTGTAAGGTGTTGTAATCAAGACTTTGATAAATGCGGTAAATACTTATGATTGCTGGGCGGATATTTTACTCGCCCTTTTTTTGTACTGTTGCTATAGTAGCGAATAACACCTTTAACTAAGTGCGATCGCATCTACTATCAATATGGATACAGAATCGGAAATTCGGCTTAAACACTTCACTGCACTCAAGTCTAAATATCAAGCAACTAATTATCAAGATACTTCACCATCTAGCCTGCTATATCTCATACTACGAAAAGCTAATTTATGTATTGAGTTAACTGAGCTAGAATTTGATTGGTTAAAAGAGCAAGCACTTTTTCAAACTTTTGAAACTATTTACCAACAGCAACAATCTAATTTAGACGAACTTAAAAAATTAGAAAATGAGTTTTCCTATCTTAAATCTCAGTATCAAGTACCTAAAAATTTGAGAGATTTTCAAAATATTAGTACCACTCTTTACCCAATTCTGTGGAAGCTTCACTCAGAAAAAGCACTTACTGATTCTGAGCTTGAATGGCTAAAAAATAATCACCTTGGTGTGATAATTTCTCTGATTAATAAGATGAAATTAGAAAACCATTTTTTTACTTTGAAGAAAAAGTACCAAGCTACTAAATATCAAGGTTTATCATCTTATAGCCCACTGTATAAAATTCTCAATAAACTGGAGAATAAGCAAACAATCAACCATCTTGAGTTGGAATGGTTGCAAAAAAGAGAACTATTTGAAACTGTCAAAATTTTTGAGCAACAAGAGGCAGAAAAGCAAACAAAATTTGTTCAGTTAAAAATAACTTATCACGCAGATAAACATATAGATATATCATTATCTAGTCCATTATACTCTATTTTACAAAAGCTAGATAGTGATGAAATATTAAGTGATTCAGAATTAAAATGGTTAGAAAAAAAAGGGCTAACTGAAACAATTACTATTGCTCAAGAGTTAGAAAAAACACGAGAATTTAAAAATTTAAAACTTAAGTATAAAGCACATCAATATGAAGACTCATCACCCAAGAGTCATTTGTATAAAATTCTTAAAAATCTGGAGAGAGAACATAAGTTACGTGAGCAAGATATTAACTTTCTCAAAAAACGCAAGCTCACTGACACTATACAAATTGCCAATGAACAATATATCTCTCTTCTAAAATCTAAGATACATTTAGAAGAGTTACCTAATGATTTAGAAATTGAATGGCTGAAAAATAACGGACGCGAAGATATCATTGTTTTAGCTCAACAGAAGCACTACGCTATTCTCAAAAGAAAATATGGATTGATAGAACCTAATCTACCAATGCACCCCTTTTATGAAATCATGCTAAAACTAGAGAAAAAAGAACGTCTCGATATTGTATTAGTCACTCAGTTAATAGAACAAAATATGTTGTCTCGTGAGGGCAAGATTGCAACTGCACACTCTAGATTAGAAGCGGAGTTTTATGAGCAAGAAATTATGCGGACTGGTAATAACTGGAATATACCTAATGCTAGTAGTTATTGGCGTAAGGCTAATGAGCCAGAACAGGCATTAAGAGTAACTGAATTAGATTTGAATAAAGTCAAAGAAAATAAGCTAAAGTCAGCAATTTTAGTTACTAGGGGTGGAGCATTTAGAGATATGAATAACTTAGATGAGGCTGAAAAATGTGCAAAAAAAGCTATAGATTTTCATTCAGATAGTTATCAACCTTATACCTTGCTGGGCGCAATTTATTACGATCGTTTTGAATATAGTAAAGGTGATTATTACTTTGATGAAGCAATAAAACGTGGGGCTAAACCTGGAGATATCGATGATGAAATAAAACGAATATTTCGCAGCATAAAAGATGAGGAAAACCGTCATAAAGCCGCAATTTACTTATTAAATAAAGACCCGAATCGCTATGAATGGGCTAAATGTTATCTAAAAAAAATAAAAGCTAAGAAATAATAAGTGAAAATATAAAATCATGTTAAAATTATCCTGATAAACTGTTAAATATCAGTCTAATATGGATTTTTTGACAATTTTAGGGTTAGTTGCTGGGGCATTAACTACCATTGCATTTCTGCCCCAGATGTTTAAAATATGGAAAAGCAAATCAGCAAAAGATGTATCTTTTGTAATGTTGATTACATTTATGAGTGGTTTATTATTGTGGTTAATTTATGGCATTACTTTACAAGCCTTGCCTATTATTATTGCTAATGCCATATCATTTATATTTAACCTGATAATTTTATGTTTAAAACTGAAGTATAAATCAAATTAACTTCAAAAAATTGGAAATATATGAATCATCTATGATTTATGTACTAGACTGGTAGGTAATATCGCTTTATTCTCTCCATAAGTGCGAATGTCAGTCTGGTAGAGAAAGATGCTGCGTTACGGCTAATTATCACTCTCTTCATTTCTAAAATCCTTGTATAGCCGTAACACACCCTACTTAAATATTTACCTTATAAATATAGCAGTTCTACATCATTCATTAACCAAAATATCCCCGATTTCTTGAAGAAGTTGGGGATCTGAGCATCTCGATTTTCACAAATCAAATACGATTGCTATAGCTTCTGAGAATTTCAGAAAAACGTGCCATTTTTTAATTTGTCTATTATAAAGGTACTGATAGTGAAGTACCAACACTTCTGCAAGCGGTAAGTGTTGGCTTCCTGTCTCATTTGCCATTGCTCTGTTGTCTTAATGCCAAGAACTTTTCTAAACATTCTCTTAATTTTTGACAATGACATCTGTTATTGATACTCCAGAATCTCAACCGCAACCTACGGGTGTTCCGCCAGTTGTTGCAACTTATGATTTGCGAAAAGTTTATCGTACTGGCTTTTGGTTGAATCAAAAGATAGTATCTCTCAAAGGCTGTTCTTTGACGGTTTATCAGGGCGAAACTTTTGGGTTGTTGGGGCCGAATGGTGCGGGGAAAACGACTTTATTAAAATTGTTGTTGGGAATTATTCGTCCAACGGCGGGACGGGGATTATTATTAGGTAAACCATTAGGCGATCGCCAAGTCAAGCAAAGTATCGGCTATCTGCCAGAAAACCCTTATTTATATGATTATCTCACTGGCTGGGAATTTTTAGAGTTAGCGGCGGGAATCTTCCAAATTCCGAGGAGTTTCCAGCGTAAGCGCATTCCAGAACTGTTAGAATTAGTCGGTTTACCTGTAGCAGATGCCCGCAAAAAACAAATGCGGCGTTATTCTAAGGGTATGTTACAGCGTGTGGGTATGGCGCAGGCGTTAGTTAATGACCCAGAAGTGATATTTCTGGATGAACCGATGTCTGGTCTTGACCCCCTGGGACGCTACCAAATGCGTGAGATTATTTTAGGGTTAAAAGCCGCCGGGAAGACTATCTTTTTTAATAGTCACATTCTGAGTGAAGTTGAGCAAATTTGCGATCGCATCGCCATTCTCGCCAAAGGTGAATTAGTTTGTGCTGGTTCTCTGGATGAATTGTTAGGCAATAATCATGCTTACCAAATCAAAGGTAAAGGTGGTGATAAAGAAGTTCTACACAAATGGCTATCTAACTTGACATTTAGCCATAATGGTTCTTGGCAAGGCACTTTAACAGATGACTACTATGATTTTCTCGATAGTCTTCGCTTAATGGAAGGTAAAATTATTTCTTTTGATTTAGCGCGACATTCCTTAGAAGACTTTTTTATTCAAAAGATTCAACAGCAAAATACATCTGTTCAGTAATTTTTGATATTCAATAACTCATTTTAAATTTTCGATTTCAGATCCCTGACTTCTTTAAGAAGTCGGGGATCTGAATCACTTACGTAGATTGTAAATTGCTATCAAAACCTGTATTAATAAATGCTGAATCCGTGTCTCAGTAAGTTAGTCTTTAAGCTAACTTTATCAAAAATTCAAATCTCATAAATAATTATGCTTCCGGAAAAGAGTATCCTTCAAGGAAAATAAGATTGTCGGGGAACAAGAATACTTAAGTATAGTCAAGATTAAAATGTTTAGACAGTACTTTGCCGATCGTAGTCTCAGATTCTAAGGTAAATATGTTTAACACAGGTTTATTGAAATTCCTCACCCAGTCATCTATGGGTGTGGCTTTTTGCACAGCTATCAATTTCGCTGTGTCGCCCGTCAGCCTAGCTCAGGGACAACCAGTATTACCAACTGCAAAGCCAGTAATTCCAACTTCACAAACAATCCCGCCGAATAGAACACCTGTTATCCCAACGCTACAACAGGTCTCACCAGCAACATCTCAACAATTAGATACAACTTATACTTTGGGTGGCGGCGATCGCATCCGGGTGAATGTATTTGAAGTACCAGAATACACAGGAGAATATCAAATTCCTCCCGGTGGAGCCATTACTTTACCTTTAATTGGTAGTGTGCCATTGCAGGGTTTAACCACTGAACAAGCATCGGATGAAATTGCTAGAAGGTACTCCCGCTATCTCAAACGACCGTTAATTTCCGTCAACCTGTTATCATCCCGCCCGATTAACATTTTTGTGGCGGGAGAAGTCACAAGACCAGGTTCTTATACTCTCACCCTCAGTGGTGGTGCAGGAGATAACCCTGGCGTACAATACCCAACCGTATTAGCAGCGTTAACGACAGCCCAAGGTGTAACTCTAGCCGCAGATGTCACCCAAGTAGAAGTACGACGCAAAGTTGGCAGAAGTGGGGAACAGCGCGTTACCCTCAACTTAAAAGAGGCTGTACAAACTGGTCAAGTCGGTCAAGATATTACATTACGGGATGGTGATACCATCTTTGTTCCAACTGCATCTAGCTTCGACAAAGCTGAAGCCCGTAATTTAGCCGCCAGCAACTTTGCAGCTAGTCCCAGCACACCCCGCACAGTCGCCATTATTGGTGAAGTTAACCGTCCCGGTTCTTACTTGGTGACGACAGGTGGCGGTGGTGCAGAAGGAGGAGCAGGTGGTTTACCTACTGTCACCAGAGCCATTCAATTAGCGGGTGGAATCACCGGACAAGCCGATATTCGCAGTCTGAAACTCCGCCGCCCCACCAGAACTGGTAGTGAACAAACTATTGATATTAACCTCTGGCAATTACTCCAGAGTGGTGATGTCAATCAAGATATTATTGTCCAGGACGGAGATACGATTGTTATCCCCACTGCTACTGATCTTACTGCCGCAGAAGCAACTCAATTGGCGAATACAACTTTATCTCCCAACACTATCCAAGTTGGTGTGGTGGGTGAAGTCAAACGGCCAGGCTCTACAGACCTTAAACCGAATAGTTCTTTAAACCAAGCTCTATTAGCTGCTGGTGGTTTTAATGATGCCCGCGCCAGCAGAGGGGCTGTAGATTTGATTCGACTAAATCCTGATGGTTCTGTCACCAAACGGGTAGTCAAAATCAATTTTGCTGATGGTATTAATGAGGCGACTAATCCCATTCTGCGAAATAATGATGTGATAGTAGTGAGTCGTAATGGTCTGACTAAGACTAGTGAAACTTTAGGTGCGATCGCTAGTCCCTTTGGAATTATCTTTAATTTCCTCAGATTATTTGGACTTTAAGTTTAATTCAAGATACAGCTAAAAATTGGGGACAATAATCATGGTTTATACGTCCCCATAGCTGGTAATCTTTTGGTTCAAAGAAAATGGCAGGTTCTTTGCAGTTTCCCAAAAATCATCCTTGCAAGAAAAAACCCTTGCAAGGATTGTTGTTTAGTGCGAGTCTTGTGTTGAGTTGGGTTTGGGCAATACCCGCTACTTTAGCCGCAGAAACAATAACTATTCGTTTCGGACTGTTTCAGCAATCTGTGGCGATCGCGGATATCGAAAAATTTGCTAAAACTGGAACATTATCCCAAACTCTCCAAGCTTACGAATCTTTATTTACTCCAGAATTACGCGGCTTACTCAATCGACGAGTCCAAGTAGATCCTAAATTTGCCGACAAATTTGTTGATGAATTAGTTCTCTTACCCCAAGGTAAACAGTTAATTACATCCTTAGCCGCAGCTATTCCCGGTAGTAGCGTCGAAAGCCTACAAGCAACAATGAGTATCGGGTTGCGTCAAGTGAATGGTTTGAGCGTGGTCAGTTTCCTCAAAGCTTATCCCACAGAAAATATTGACCTGGATGCAACTCAATTATTACAAATTGCTACAGAATTTAACCCCAACAACTTACAAAGCCAAGCCCTCGGCAGTATCTTAGCCCGAAATTTAACAGTTAAAACCAACACACCTTTTCAACCAAGTTTTGACCCCGCAGCCACTGGTCAAGAAGCAGTAGAACAGCAGACTCTCACCTTCCCAGACAAACAGCGTCAACGCAGTATCCCGGTAGATATTTACTGGAGTCAAAAAACCGACACTACAGCACCATTAGTAGTAATTTCCCACGGCTTTGGTGCTAACCGGAGATTTGCCAGCTATTTAGCGCGTCATTTAGCTGGTTATGGCATTACTGTTGCTGCTATTGAACATCCTGGAAGTAATGGTGCAGCAATTAATAACGCCGCCAACCAAGGAAATTTAGCCAAATTACTCCCAGCAACAGAATTTATTGAGCGACCCAAGGATGTGAGCTTTTTACTCAACGAACTGGCAAATCTTAATAAGCAACCAGGGCAATTGCAAGGCAAACTCAACACAGAAAAAGTGTCTGTAATTGGTCATTCCTTGGGGGGTTATACAGCTTTAGCTTTGGTGGGTGGAGAACTTAATTTAGGAGAAGTGCGACAATTTTGTAAAACTTCCTTGAGTTTGGTTGATCCCCTTGGTGATTGGTTACAGTGCGCCGCCGCATCTTTAAAAGAAAACAAACTTCAGTTGCGAGATGAACGAGTTAAAAGTGCGATCGCTCTTAACCCCCTCACAGGTAAACTCTTTGGTAAACAGGGACTTTCTCAGATTAACAAGCCTGTATTAATTTTGACTTCAACTGAAGATGCCTTAACCCCTGCCTTAAATCACCAAATCCGACCTTTTAGCCAGTTAAAGGGTAATAAATATTTATTAACCGCCATTGGTGCAACTCATTTAAGTATTCTTGACCCCACATATTCAGCAGGCGAAACTTCCACAATTGTCAAAGAAAAGCGCGGTGCAGAAACCCAAGCCTTGCGCCAACTCCTGCGCGGTGTCAGTTTAGCTTTTGTCAAGCAACTCACCCCCGAAGCGAAAACCTACCAACCATTTTTAACAGCCGGATATGCACAGTCTCTATCTACACCAGAAATCCCCCTACGCCTGAATGCCGACTTACCAAGCAATGTCAAACCTTGGCTAGATTTGGCAGTGAAGTGAATCAGCAGGAGTCAGAATTCAGAATAAAATCCCCAAACTGAATTCTCATAACCTAATCATCATTTAAATTGCACCATGTTCATGGTAATCAAAGCTGCCAACCCGCTCACCGAGCGAAGTCGAGGTGGTCGCCGAGCGAAGTCGAGGTAGTCACCGAGCGAAGTCGAGGTGGTCGCCGAGCGAAGTCGAGGTGCTGCAGTCTTGATGATCAGTTTTTTACCTGACAAGATATTATACGGTAAATTTCTTGCCAGTATGTTATCAAGGTGCTTTAATAACGATCGCATTCTGCCAATCAGTTTTATCTGCTTAAAACGTAGCAAATACACAGATGCTAGGTTTGTGAGCGAGTGCGTATAAAAGCACAAACTCAAGAGACTAGACTAAAAGGTAGGACAAATACCATATCCTTAACAGTTAATTCTCCCAATTGCTAAATAGGAGCATCTATGGAGCCAATTATTGCTATAGTCTTAGCCCTTGTAGGCTATGCGTTAGGGTCAGCCAAAATTATTAATGAAGGTAATGAAGCCTTAGTTGAACGCTTAGGACAAAGACACCGCACACTCAGACCAGGCTTAAACTTTATCGTGCCTTTGGTGGATCAGATTGTGATGGAAGACACCACCAGAGAACAGATTTTAGACATTAAGCCCCAGAAAGTAATTACTAAAGATAACGTTTATTTAGAAGTAGACGGTGTTGTCACTTGGCAAATTACCAGTATGGAAGACAGCTTTTATAAAGTTGAAGATGTGCAAGTGGCTCTTTCTAACTTAGTCACCGTCGAACTCCGTACCCACATTGCCGACAGAAGCCTAGCAGAAACAACTTCTGCCCGAAATCAAATGAATCAATCGCTGTTGCAGATTGTGAATGAAACTAGTAAAAAATGGGGCGTGAAGATTATCCGGGTGGATATTCAAAGCATTACACCCCCAGAAAGTGTCCAGAAATCAATGGCAGAACAACAAGCGGCGGAAATTAAAAAACAAGCTGTTATTTTAGAAGCTGAAGGTGATAGACAAGCTGCTATTAAACGCGCCGAAGCCACCAAAGAATCTATCCGCATTCTTTCAGAAGCCATCACTGCTAAACCAGAAACCAAAGACATTCTCCGCTATTTAGTAGCTCAAGAACATCTAGAAGCTAGTCAAAAACTTGGCGCTAGTAACAATGCCAAAATCGTATTTCTCAACCCCAGCGTCTCTGAAGGCGCATTAGATCAAATGCTGGGTGATACGGTAGGTACTGAAGGCAATGGGAATGGTCAAGCTTAAAAAAGTGCTGAGTGCTGAGTGCTGAGTGCTGAGTGTCCTATGCTGAGTGTTCGCGCAGCGTCTCCGACAGGAGAAGTAGAAGTGTGAGTGCTGAGTCAAAAATACTAGCCCCTAGCCTCTAGTACAGTGCGGCGTAAATAAACAGACCATCTGGAATTTCTAAAAGGCTTGTGGTATCACTATTCTTTCTTTTTCCTTTTGACTTTTTACTTTTGCCTTCTTGTACTAACCCCTATCCCTTTTACCTAAAAAACGTATCCGCAACTAGCGAGACTTCACGCATTTCTTTGACATCGTGAATTCGCAGAATATCCGCACCATTAGCAATAGCAGCACAACAAGCGGCTGCTGTTCCCCAGATGCGGGCTTTGGGATTTGGTTGATTGAGAATGCGACCAATAAAACTTTTACGAGATACGCCTGCTAAGATGGGACACTTTAATTGTGTGAGCGATCGCAAGTTACGCAAAATCTCTAAATTCTGCTCATAATTCTTAGCAAAACCAATCCCAGGATCAATAATAATTTTTGCTTGGTCGATACCTGCCTTGGTTGCGGCCAAAATTTGTTCTGTTAAAAAACTCGCAATTTCTCTTAGTAAATCTTCATAATCTGTCATTTGTTGCATTGTTTCTGGTGTTCCCCGAATGTGCATCAACACTATCGGCACACCTAAACTCGCCACTGTCGGCAACATCTCATCATCAAATGTCCCGCCGGAAATATCATTCACAATATCTGCCCCAGCTTCTATTGCTGCTTTTGCTACAGATGCTCTAGTTGTATCTACAGAAATCGGCACTGTCATTTCCGAGCGTATTGCCTTGATGATGGGGATAACTCGCTCTAATTCTTCCGCCAAACTAATTTGCTCTGCCCCTGGCCGCGTTGATTGCCCACCAACGTCAATCATGTCAGTACCAGCCGCCACCATTGCTTGGGCTTGAGCCAAAGCCGCATTTGTACTATTAAAATCCCCGCCATCACTAAAACTATCAGGTGTCACATTCAGCACACCCATTAAATACGTGCGTTGTCCCCAAGCAAAACAACGCCCACGAATAGTTAAATTACTGGGCATATAGGAATCCGATTTGATTTCTGAATCTATTTGTGTAGGCAGGGAGTAGGGAATGGGGAGTAGGGAGTAGGAAAGCAGCCTGATCTGAGTGTACTGATTTTTTTCATAAATCAAATATGAGTCCTATACAAAGCGATAAAGTCTAATTCTTTTAACTTTTGACTTTTAACTTTTGACTTAATCAAACCCATTCCCTGGCGCTGCCAGGGAAAAGGCATTGCATATAAGATTAATGATAGTTGACAATCCGGGCAAAACTTTCAGCTTCCAGACTAGCTCCTCCCACAAGCACGCCGTCAATTTCTGGTTGAGCCATGATCTCATCAATATTATTTGGCTTGACTGAGCCGCCATATTGAATCGGAACATTGGGGTTTTTTAACTGACTGCGAATTAAGCCAATAACTCGGTTAGCTTCTGTCGCTTCACAGGTGTCACCAGTTCCAATTGCCCAAATGGGTTCATAAGCAATCACTAAATTATCTTGATCTACATTTACTAGGTCATGTTCTAGCTGAGTAGTAATTAGTGATTCAGTTTGCCCTAAATCGCGTTGTTGTTTTGTTTCCCCTACGCATAAAACTGGGGTTAAACCGTGTTTTTGAGCAGCTTTCAGACGTAGATTAACTGTCTCATCCGTTTCACCAAAAAATTGCCGTCGTTCGCTATGACCGACAATTACATAACGGACACCAATTTCTGTCAGCATCGGAGCGGCAATTTCACCAGTATAAGCTCCAGAGTCTTCCCAATGAACATTCTGCGCTCCAAGTTGTACACGGCTACCATGCAAACTTTGAGACAAAATGCTTAAATCGGTGAACGGAGGACACAATAATATTTCTCGCTCTTCGGGCGTGTTGTCTAAATGAGGCAGAAACCCTCGCAAGAAATCTTGAGTCTCTGCCTGGGTTTTAAACATTTTCCAGTTACCAGCAATAACAATTTTCCGCACAGGTGATGTAGTCAAATTCCTAACGCTAATAGATGCACTCTTCACTCTACTACTTTTTCGGATCACCCGATGCGACGGGAAAAGATGACATAGAATTACTAGGTATCACACTCATCAAGAATAAGACTCTAATATCTAAAAAGTTTGTCCTTGGTTATTTGTCCCTTGTCCTTTGGTCAATACAAATGACTAATGACTAATAACTGATGACAGTCTCAACTAAAGCAGGACTTACGCAAAATCATGAAAAAACGTAGACGCGCAAGCGGCTTCCCGCAGGGTACCGCAAAGAACGCATAGACGCGATAGCGGCTTCCCGCAGGGTAGGACACGAAGTTAAGAGCATTTGAGAGGGTTATTGCGTAAGTCCTATAAAGAATGTGCAATTTAAACTCAACATAGCTTATGCCTTATAGTCAATTTACCATTGACAGGTTGAAACAAGATTTTCGCCTGATGATTGTAGAGGGAGTACGATTTTTCCCGGAAAATATCGAACCTGTACATCCCAGTTCCAGACTGCAAGCTATTTTAGAGGATTTGCCTTGGGCGATCGCAGTTGATACAGAAAAAGCCCGTTCTGAAGTAATTATCAATCCTGTACTGTTAGAAGTACGCCGCATTCTCCATTCGTCCATCAGCGTGTTTTCAGGGGAAGAGTTTAACGTTGATGCGAGTATTGGACTTAATGGTGTCTGTGACTTCCTCATTAGTCGTTCGCCTGAACAGTTAACAGTGGAAGCACCCGCAATTGTAATTGTTGAAGCGAAAAAATCAGATTTAAAATCAGGACTCGGACAATGTATTGCAGAAATGGTGGCTGCACAAAGATTCAATGAAGCCAAAGGACAGCCTATCACAAGCATTTACGGTACTGTCAGCAGTGGCACGCAATGGCGATTTCTCAAACTCGAAGGGCAAACAGTCACCATTGATTTTAGTGATTATCCCCTGCCTCCGGTGGAGAAAATCTTGAGTTTTCTGGTGTGGATGGTGAAAGCAGGTTGAACAGTGAATTTTATCGCCCCATATCCTGTAAAAAATAACTAGGATAAAAATGAGGTAAATCAAAAATCTCCGGTTAACATGCCTTCTAAATTGCCAGAACCAGACCAAAGTAATTCGCCTAACTGGGAGGAAGAACTAGATAGTGCCATTTTTAGCTTTGAAGATATTCAAGCGGAACTGAATTATAAACAAGCCCAAACAGCACTGCGAAACTTGGTGAATAATCTTGACCTGACACCACAAGAAAAGGCAGGCTTAGAAACCGAACTGGCTGATTTAGAAACTATGCTGGCCAAGTTAGACCGGATGGTTGTGCAGATTGCGGCTTTTGGGATGGTAGGACGGGGTAAATCATCGCTGTTGAATGCTTTGGTGGGACAACCAGTATTTGAAACAGGCCCTTTACACGGTGTGACTCGTGCTGCACAACGGGTTAATTGGAGTATTCACGAAGAAATCATCGGCACAAATGAACGGGCTTTGCGTGTGACTTTACCGAGTGTGGGTCAATCTCAGGTAGAACTAATTGATACCCCTGGGTTAGATGAAGTTGATGGTGATACTCGCGCCGCCTTAGCAGAACAAATCGCCAAACAAGCTGATTTGATTTTGTTTGTGATTTCGGGAGACATGACAAAGATAGAACACCAAGCCCTTTCCCAATTGCGAGAAGCGGGGAAACCGATAATTTTGGTGTTTAACAAAGTTGACCAATATCCCGCCGCCGATCGCTTGGCAATTTATGAAAAAATTCGAGATGAACGGGTAAAAGAATTACTCACGCCTTTAGAAATTGTCATGTCAGCCGCCTCGCCATTGGTAAAAACGGCGGTAGTTCGCCCTGATGGTGGTCGGGGTTTGCAGTTGCGTCCCGGAAACGCCAAAGTCGAAGAACTCAAGCTGAAAATATTAGAGATTTTGCAACGGGAAGGTAAAGCTTTAGTGGCGCTGAACTCGATGTTGTATGCTGACACTGTAAATGAGCAACTGGTACAACGCAAACTTTTAATTCGAGAACAGAACGCCAATCAATTGATTTGGAAAGCGGTGATGGCTAAAGCCCTAGCGATCGCTCTCAATCCGGTGACAGTCGTAGATATACTGAGTAGTATCGCTATTGATATTGCTTTGATTTTAGGTTTATCGAAACTCTACGCCATCCCCATGACTGAAGCTGGCGCTGTGAAACTATTGCAAAGAATAGCCTTGAGTATGGGTGGTATTGGTGTAAGTGAATTACTAGCCAACTTGGGCTTGAGTGGTTTGAAAACCTTACTTGGTATTTCTGCACCAGCTACAGCAGGTGCCACCTTAGCACCTTATGTCACCGTTGCACTCACCCAAGCAGGCGTGGCTGGTGTCTCTTCTTATGGTATTGGCCAAGTCACAAAAGCTTATTTAGCCAATGGTGCAACTTGGGGGCCAGAAGGGCCAAAAGCAGTCATCAGCAAAATTTTAGCGAATCTCGATGAAGCCTCCATTCTCAACCGCATTAAAGATGAGTTGCAATTGAAGTTGAAACTTTGACATACTTAGGACTTACGCACCAAGATTGGGTGTAGGGGTGAAAGGGTATGGGGTGTAAGGGTTTTGAATACTTACACCCTCATACCCCTGTACCCCAATACGGTTCGGTTAACAAATGTATCTGTTGAGGTGAGCAGGGGGGCGGAGGAGCTTCAGGTGCAGGGGAGAGCGTACCTTCCTTCCCCCTTTCACCCCTGCACCCCTGCACCCTTGCTTGCCTACACAAATAAGTTTCTTATCCGAACCGTATTGCCGTCTACCCTACAAAGCGACCAGTTGCGATTCTATTTCTGTGGAGTTCAAATCACGGCCGATAAAGACTAAACGAGTTTGTCTTGTTTCTGTTGCTTGCCAAGGACGGTCATAAAATTTTTCAAAGCGGTTTCCTACGCCTTGCAAGACTAAGCGCATAGGTTTATTGGCAACTGCGACAAAGCCTTTGATGCGGTAAATTTCTTGTTGATTTACCAGATTTTGCAATTGTTGTTGGAGTTTTTCTGGGTCAAAGGTGCGGTCTAAAATGACGTGTGTTGAGGTGATTTCGTCGTCGTGGTGGTGGTCTACTTCGCTGTCGTGATGGCTAGGACGGCTATCTAAATTATCTTCGACGGCGGCTTGTAATCCTAATAATACGGCTGGATCGATTTGGCCGCGATCGCTCTCGACCATTTTCACTACTCTGGGCAATTCTTGTTTGACTAATTGCTCGACTTGTGCTTTGGTTGCCGTATCTACTAAGTCAGTTTTACTCAACACGACTAAATCTGCACAGGCGAGTTGGTCTTCAAATAACTCTTGCAAGGGTGTCTCATGTTCTAGACTATCATCTGCTTGACGTTGGGCAGCGATCGCGTCTAAATCACTGGCAAATGTCCCAGCCGCTACGGCTGCACAGTCCACTACCGTAATGACTGCATCTACGGTTGCAGCATTGCGAATTTCTTGCCAACGAAAGGCTTTAACCAATGGTTTTGGTAAAGCTAACCCAGATGTTTCAATCACAATGCAGTCAATATTGTCCCGCCGCTTGATTAACTCTTGCATTGTGGGATAAAACTCTTCCTGCACAGTACAGCACAAACAGCCATTGGTTAACTCAAAAATATTACTCCCGCCAGTTTCATCTTCGGGGCAGATTTGACAAGATTTCAACAACTCGCCATCAATACCCAATTCACCAAATTCGTTGACTAAAACGGCGATGCGACGACCTTGGTTATTTTGTAAGAGGTGGCGAATTAGGCTGGTTTTACCACTACCTAAGAAGCCTGTAATTACTGTAACGGGGATTTTTGTTGCCATGTTTTTACTTCAAAGGGAAATGGGGAATTGGGAATAGCTAGTTAATGTTCATCTTTCCATTTGCTGTTCCCATTGCTTCAGCTTGGTAATCTTATCTAATTACAAATCTGGAGAAAAGACAATCTTTGTGCTGAAGTCCTAAAAAAACCCTTGTGTTCCGTATCACTCAATTCTGGGGACTTACTTAGGGCTTGCTGTCTTGCCAAAAAATTATTACTCTCTGGGTAAAAAGCGTCTCACATTTTCGGGTAATAACCGTTCTAGAAAAGCTTCAATATTCCTACTATTGCGTTGATATAAAGTTCCTAAATAGATAATAAATATTCCCAAAACTGTGAGTGCAACCGGAAATAAAAGGGCATTTTTAAAGATGCTATAAGCTAGATGTCCTAAATAACCAAAAACACCCATACCCCCAAACACAATAAAAACTTTTCGCCTTAACAAAACCGACAATAACATTAACCCTAAATTAATCAAACAATAGATAAATTTTTGCAACTCATTACTGTCTCCCATTAAAGTTAGACCCCACCAAAAAGCCAGTAACCCAAACAAATATAGCCAAAAAGCATAATCTCCATCGCGTCTGCGGGTGCGGATATCTACCAGATAAGCAATCACAATACAAGCAATTCCAAACCATACAGAAACTACTAACCTTAACTGCCAATTGTAGGTTTTTTCGCCAAATAATAATGGTGTGATATCCATAGACATAAAATATAGAGAAAAGGCGATGGGGGCTATCAAAAAAGGAAACCGCACAAACTTGATGGCAATTAAACCCGCGATAATAGTTCCTAACTCCATCAAAAACCAACTGCCTTTAATCCAAGTATAAAAATCTTGATATGTACCGGGGTTATCTTGAATCCAAAATCCGGTTGCACGTTGTAGTCCGTAAATTGCTAAAGGAGTCAAGCAAACTGCAATGGTAAATAGCAAACCTCCAGGAATTTTCATTTGTTGTCGCCACCAAAGATTGCTGCCGGCAAGCACAAAGAAAAAGGCATAAATACTGGCTAACAAAAAAATACCTACGCCACCAAATGATTCCCATGCTAATGTCATGAACCAAGTCATGGCTGAGATCACAATTAACGCCCCAAAGTAATAACTAACATTGACAAAATTAAATTGTGGGCGTTCACTGTTTCTCAGGGAAAGTGCATTCCACAACGCACTGGCTTGTTCTTCTGTAATTAAGCCTTGGGAAACCGCCCAATCTAAGTCTTCCCGATAAATTTTCATAGTTTGGAGTCAGATTTAACAGCAATTGTGATTATACTCAACCTTTAGCGGTAATAATCTGCTGTTGACTTCCAACTAAAAAAATATCCGATGACTGTGTAGGCACTTTCCTACTCCCGACTCCCCATTCCCTATTCCCTACCTACACAAATAAATTCAGAAATCAAACCGAATTCCTGTAGATAGGAATCTGCGGGTTAATAGTGTCCCAACCAGCCGGGTTTCGACACTTCTCCTACCGGAGACGCTACGCGAACGACAAGCTCAGTGCATCGCTTCGCTCAACCCTCAAAGATCGAGAGTTGAGCGAAGTCGAAACTCGGTTTACTGGTACTTTATTTTCATGCAATTCCCATACTGTGATTCACTCATCAAGAATTGCACATTCTCATACCCTTACGCCCGATGGGAACACACATCGGTGTTCCGACAATTGGATCAGGCACAATCCGACATTCTAAGCCAAATACTTCTTGTACCATCTCCTCTGTCATAACATTTTGTGGTTCTCCAGCCGTAAAAATTCTTCCTTGTTTGACAGCTACTAAATAATCTGCATAACGACAAGCTTGATTTAAATCATGCAGCACCATTACAACAGTTCGTCCTTGATGCTGGTTCAATTCATATAACAAATCTAATACTTCTATTTGATGCGCTAAATCTAAAAAAGTAGTCGGTTCATCTAATAATAAAATATCTGTATCTTGTGCCAATGCCATTGCAATCCAAGCACGTTGTCTTTGTCCACCAGATAAAGTATCTAAGGCTCGATTTGCTAAATCTAATAAATTGGTAATTTCTAGTGCTTGTTGGACAATTTTTTCATCTTTTTCTGACCATTGCTGCAACCAGTTTTGATAAGGGTAACGTCCTTGTCCTACCAAATCTCGGACGGTTAGCCCTTCTGGCGCTAGAGGATTTTGCGGCAAGATTCCCAATTGTTGGGCGACTTCTTTGGTGGAAAGATTAAAAATAGATTGACCATCAAGATAAACTGTACCACCATAAGGTTTTAAAAGTCTGGCTAACCCTCTTAATAAGGTGGATTTACCACAACCATTTGCACCGACTAAAGCACTAATTTTACCACCAGGAATTGCTAAATTCAGGTCACGAATAATTGGCGCACCATCATAAGCTAAAGATAAACTTTTCGTTGATAATCCTTTCATATTTTTTACCATCTTAAAATTAATCAAAATCGGATTTTTATCTATTAAAATGCGGCAGAAATAAAGATGCCATCTCAAGTTAGTGAAAAGCTTGTGATATAAGTTAAATTTTTACTTTTTACTTTTTACTTTTGCCTTTTTGTACTAGTTCACAAAGCTATTTCTTCCGATTACGAATTAACAAATAGAGGAAATAAGGCGCACCGACGGCAGCCGTTACAATGCCACAAGGAATTTCAATGGGTGCAAAAATTGTTCTTCCTAGAAAGTCTGCTATTACAACTAACATTCCTCCCAATAATGTCGAGATAGGAATCAAGCCTTGATGATTTGTACCTACTAACTGTCTGGCGATATGGGGTGCAATTAATCCTACAAAACCAATCATTCCTGCTGTGGCGACTGCTGCACCGGCTAAGGCGACACCGACTAGTACCAGTAAACCCCGTTGCCATTCCACGCGAGTTCCTAAACCTTTGGCGACATCATCCCCCAAATTTAAGGCGTTCAACTGTCTAGCTAATATCAATGCCATCGGCACAAAAACGATTAACCAAGGTAAAAAGGAAAAGACTTGTTCCCATGTGCGTCCGTAAACACTACCCGCTAACCACACCAAGGCATCACTGACACTATAAATATTGCCAAAGGTAATCATCAAACTGGTGAATGCGCTGGCGATCGCAGACAATCCCACGCCCATTAAAATAAACAAAACGGGGGAACTACCATTGTTCCAAGCTAAGGAGTAAATTAACCCAGCCATCAATAAAGCACCGCCAAAGGCTGATAAAGGCAGAGCGTAAATTGGTGCTGCAGGTAAGAGTACAATTACGGCAACTGCCGCTAAACTTGCGCCTGCATTAATCCCAATAATGCTGGGATCAGCTAATGGGTTGCGTGTGATGCCTTGAAAGATAGTCCCAGCCACCGCCAGCGCCATTCCCACCATTACAGCTACTAGGGTACGGGGTAGACGGAGATTATCAATCACAAAAGCATGATCTGGGTTGCCTGTATCTATACCTAATACAGTTTTGACGATATCTAAGGGAGAAATCGGATATTCACCCTGTCCTAAATTCATCACCATCGCCACCACAAGCCCCACTGCCAAACATAACAGCATTGGTGGCACACGGCGGTCAATCCGCAAAGATATCGTTTCAGAACGAAATACAAGCCAATCCAATTTCATTTTCTTACCTTCGATTTAGCCAAGTAGACAAAAAAGGGTGCGCCAACCAAGGCTGTCATAACTCCTACGGGTATTTCTTGGGGTTTGAGTAAGACACGCGCCGCGATATCTGCAATTAACAGTAAAGTTGCCCCCAAGACTGCGGAATAAGGCAAAATCCAACGGTAATCAGCTTTGATAAAAAACCGCACAATATGGGGAACAATTAAGCCAATAAAGCCAACTGGCCCAGCTAAAGATACAGAACTTCCCGCCAGTAAAACTACGCTGATGGCAGTTGTAATTTTCACCCAACCCGTTTGTTGACCCAAGCCTTTAGCCACATCTTCACCTAGACTCATGGTGGTAATTTGTCTACCTAGGGCAAAAGCTAGGACTAAGCCAATCACGACAAAAGGTAATGCTGAGAATAATATATTGATATCGCGGCCAGCTAATGAACCAGCTAACCAAAATCGAATTTCTTCTAAGGTTCTTTGGCTAACTATAAGCATTGCCGTCATCACTGAGGAAATCAGGGCGGTAATTGCTGCGCCTGCAATGGTGAGATTCAGTGGGGTGGCTCCGCCTTTACCCAAGGAACCAATCAGGTAGACTAACACTGCTGTCACACCTGCACCTAAAAAAGCCACGATAGTTAAAACATTTAGGGAAGAGCTACCAAAAACAAAGGTTGTGGCGACTACAGCTAATGCGGCTCCTGACTCAATACCTAAAATTCCGGGATCTGCCAAGGGGTTGCGTGTCAAACCTTGCATTAATGCACCCGCAACTGCCAAGGCTGATCCTACCAGCAAGGCGATGAGCGATCGCGGTAATCTCACTGTCTGAATGACCAGATGTTCATAAGACCCATCAAAAATGATAAAGGATGCCAAAATCTTATTTGTCGGTATTTCTGCTGCACCTAAAGTGACACTAAACACCAAGCAAGTCAGCAGAATCAGTATACCTAAAATCAGCCCCAGGAATGGCGAAATTTTGGGTTTATGCCAGTTTATTGGTGATGCTGTGGTTGCTTTTGTCATGCTCTTGGATTACTGGAAAATCTCGTCATTTAGGTAAACTATTTGTGTTTTATTTGACATTGGCAATTAAAACATCTTAATTGAGAATATTTAGTAAATATCGAGCCGCATATTCTTAGATGCGCGGCTTTATAGCTCAATGTGAGCAATGAGTTTCCAAAACTTACTTTATACTTATTGGTAATTTTTTTCAACTCTTGGGGTTGGGGGAGCGATCGCAAACAGATAAATTTTTTTCTTTAAATTTCTTAACTGTCTTAACTGTCCTTGCCTTGATTCTGGGGATCACGCGACAATACAGGGCTGATCTCTAAAAAAGCTGACAGCGAAAATACATGAATACAGTTCAAGCATCGTTTGAAGCAACAGAAACTGCGTTTCACGTCCAAGGCTACGAGAAGATCGATTTTAGTCTTGTCTATGTGAACGGTACATTTGATATTCAAAACAGAGAAATTGCCGATAGCTATGCAAAGTTTGGTCGCTGTTTGGCTGTAGTTGATGCCAATGTTTATGAACTTTATGGCGAACAGATTAAGTCATATTTCCAGCATTATGAAATCGCACTGACAGTATTTCCGATCATCATCACTGAGCCAGGGAAAAACCTGGAGAGTTTTGAAAAAATTATTGATGCTTTTGCCGACTTTGGCTTAGTGCGTAAGGAACCAGTTTTAGTTATTGGTGGTGGTTTGATTACTGATGTCGCTGGGTTTGCCTGTGCTGCCTATCGTCGCAAGAGTAACTATATTCGCATTCCGACTACATTAATTGGCTTAATCGATGCAGGTGTAGCAATTAAGGTAGCGGTGAACCATCGCAAATTGAAAAATCGCCTGGGTGCTTATCATGCACCTTTGAAGGTAATTCTGGATTTTTCATTTTTGCAAACCTTACCCACGGCTCAAGTCCGCAACGGAATAGCGGAGTTAGTCAAAATTGCTGTAGTTGCTAACTCACAAGTCTTTGAACTGCTATACGAATATGGCGAAGAACTGTTGAAGACTCATTTTGGCTATGTGAATGGCACAGCAGAAATCAAAGAGATTGCCCATAAAGTTAACTACGAAGCCATCAAAACCATGTTGGAGTTAGAAACTCCCAACCTGCATGAAATCGACCTTGATCGCGTCATTGCCTACGGTCATACTTGGAGTCCTACCCTAGAATTAGCGCCGCAAGTACCTTTATATCACGGTCACGCGGTCAATATCGATATGGCTTTATCTGCGACTATTGCCGCCCGCCGGGGTTATATTTCTTTACAAGAGCGCGATCGCATTTTAGGTTTGATGAGTCGTATCGGTCTATCTCTAGATCACCCTCTGCTAGATGAAGATTTACTTTGGTATGCTACTAAATCTATTAGCCTCACTAGAGATGGTAAACAACGCGCCGCCATGCCGCGTCCCATTGGTGAGTGTTTCTTTGTTAATGACTTGACTCGTGAAGAACTAGATTTAGCCTTAGCTGAACATAAACGTCTGTGTGCTGAATATCCTCGTGGTGGTGCTGGCATTGATGCCTACATTGAACCTCAAGAAGTGCAATTATTAGGGGTGTAAAAAGATGACCAGTGTTGTACAACTCCCAACCCCTAGACCAATCACGCCCCACAGCATCTTAGTAGCCCAGTTACAGCAAACCCTGAAATTAGCACAACAGCAAAATATTCCCGCCGAGATATTAGATGCGCTACGCCAGTCAGTGCAGTTAGCTGCTGGTTTAGATCCTTACTTGGATGAATGCACCACCCCAGAATCAAGCGCCTTAGCAGCATTAGCCAAAAAAACCAGCCAAGAAGACTGGAGTAAACGCTTTAGTGATGGGGAAACAGTACGTCAACTAGAACAGGAAATGCTCTCTGGACATCTGGAAGGGCAGACCTTGAAAATGTTAGTGCATCTTACCAAAGCCAAGCGCATTCTCGAAGTGGGAATGTTTACTGGCTACTCGGCCTTAGCGATGGCGGAAGCATTACCCAGTGACGGACAACTCATTGCTTGCGAAGTAGATGCTTATGTTGCCCAATTTGCTCAAACTTGCTTTGACGAATCCCCGGACGGCAAAAAAATCATTGTCGAAGTTGCACCAGCTTTAGAAACCCTCCGCAAACTAGCAGCCAGAAAAGAATCATTTGATTTAATCTTCATCGATGCCGATAAAAAGGAGTATGTTGATTACTTCCAGATGATTTTGGATCAGGATTTACTCGCTCCTGATGGTTTGATTTGTGTGGATAACACCTTGTTGCAAGGACAAGCTTACCTACCACCAGAACAACGCACTGCTAACGGTGAAGCGATCGCCTATTTTAACTCGGTTGTGGCTGCTGATGTGCGTGTTGAGCAAGTTTTGTTACCCATCCGCGATGGTGTCACCTTAATTAGAAAAGTGGCGTAAAGCAGTAGAGACGTTATATCACAACGTCTCTACCATCAACACAAAGGAAATTATTTATGTCACAATCAATATCTTTATCTGTGCCTGTATCAACGCCTTCCACGGGTGCGGGAGTAAAAATTTTAGCTCTATTCAAGACTTTTGGCACTTTGACATTATTACTCTTAGCCTTGCCGTTGAATGCTTTGATGGTGGTGATAGCTTTGCTATGGGGTCTGGTGCGCCGTTTGTTTACAAAAACTGTCGTCGCGGCTCACCCCCGAACTATCTTGGTAAGTGGAGCCAAGATGACCAAAGCTTTGCAACTGGCTCGCTCCTTCCATAAGGCTGGACACAGAGTAATTTTGATTGAAAGTCACAAATATTGGTTATCTGGACATAGATTTTCTCAAGCTGTGAGTCGTTTTTATACAGTTCCGGCTCCACAAAAAGACCCAGAAGCCTACATTCAGGCGCTAGTGGAAATCGTCAAACAAGAAAAAGTTGACGTTTATGTCCCTGTGTGCAGTCCTGTAGCTAGTTACTATGACTCTTTAGCCAAGCCAGAACTATCAAAATACTGCGAAGTGTTTCACTTTGATGCAGATATTACCAAGATGCTAGATGATAAATTTGCCTTTACTGATAAAGCGCGATCGCTTGGTTTATCTGTACCTAAATCTTTTAAAATTACTGACCCTCAACAAGTAATTAATTTTGATTTTAGCCAAGAAACCCGCAAATATATCCTTAAAAGTATTCCTTACGACTCCGTTCGCCGCCTGAATTTAACCAAACTTCCCTGCGACACCCCAGAAGAAACCGCCGCTTTTGTTAACAGTTTACCCATCAGCCCCGAAACACCTTGGATTATGCAAGAGTTTATCCCTGGTAAGGAGTTTTGTACCCATAGTACAGTCCGGGATGGGGAACTCAGATTACATTGCTGTTGTAACTCTTCGGCGTTTCAAATTAACTATGAAAACGTCGAAAATCCCCAAATTCGTTCATGGATACAACATTTTGTCAAGAGTTTGCGGCTGACGGGACAAGTTTCTTTTGACTTTATCCAAGCTGAAGACGGTACAGTTTACGCCATTGAATGCAATCCCCGGACTCATTCGGCAATTACCATGTTTTACAATCATCCTGGTGTAGCCGAGGCTTATTTTGAGCAAACTCCCCTACCTGCACCTCTAGAACCTTTGGCAAGTAGCAAGCCGACTTACTGGATATATCACGAAATTTGGCGGTTAACAGGTATCCGTTCTTGGCAGCAATTACAAACAGCAGTTAAGACCATAATCCAGGGTACTGATGCTATTTATAGCCTTGATGATCCTTTACCATTTTTGACTTTGCATCATTGGCAAATTCCGCTACTTTTAATCCAGAATTTGCAACAACTCAAAGGTTGGGTAAAAATTGATTTCAATATTGGTAAATTGGTGGAATTAGACGGCGATTAAGAATTTGAATTTATCTATAAAAGTAAAAATAGTGCCTGAAAAATGCCTAATATTTCTCATAATTCTATTGGGTTTATTTTACTAACTCATGCGAAACCACTACAAATTTATCGGTTGATCGATAAATTAAATAGTATGTTTAATTATCCGTTAATTTTTTGTCATCATGATTTTGACAAATGTGATTTATCTAGGGATAAATTGTCGAAGAATGTTTTATTTGTTCGCCCTCACTTACAGACTAAATGGGGAGAATTTTCTATTGTTGAAGCGACTGTGCAAGCTCTTAAACTAATGTACGAGGTAGCAGATGCGCCGGATTGGTTTATATTACTGAGTGGCGCAGACTATCCTCTTAAAAGTGCAAGGCAAATATTAGATGATTTAACCTCAAGTCCCTATGATGCTTATATTCAGTATGAGCGAATCACCTATAAGACTTATAAACAAGATTTAGAACAAAATATGTTATGGCTGAAAAATTCTTATAAACGATACTGTACAAAGTCATTATCATGTAATTATCTAAAAAATTTCAAAATATCCTTAGAACATCCACTATTAACAAAACCTTTATTGCCTTTTTCAAAAAAAACTGCGGCTCTCCCAGAGTAGCTATGCTAGAATAGCAGAAATAAATCCAGTATAATTTATATAGAATTAGCAGTAATTGGTGGCAAAAGTCCAAGCTGTAAAAGAGTTATACAAGTAA
>NZ_JACJRY010000026.1:0-86096 GCF_014697485.1 Anabaena sp. FACHB-83
TATAAACATAAAGAACCGTGGGACGCATGGTCTTAAAGCTCAATTAATGTCTTCCTAGAAGAGTCATTGAGAAGCCCACACTCACCCGAAGGGGAGTGTGTGGAGTACGTCACGCTTAATCCAGTTGTGTACATCTAACTTAGAACCGCAAGAAAAACGGGAAATTGCGTGTCTCTACTAAACCGACAACCTTACCTGTGAACCTTGTTGAGTCTTATGCACTTCAATTCTGGCTTGAAAGGCTTCTTTGAGGTGGGGCATGTGGGTGACTGTCAGTATACAGGCGAAATCAGAGGCGATCGCATTTATGGCGGCAATCAGGCGATCGCATCCCTCGGCATCTTGTGTACCAAAGCCTTCATCTATAATTAATAATTGCAACGCCGCCCCCGCCCTTTGTGCTAATAATTTCGCCATTGCTAACCGAATCGCAAAGTTAATTCTAAAGGCTTCCCCACCAGAGTAAGTCTCATAAGCGCGGGTTCCTTTGGCATCGGCAATTAAAATATCTAAGGTATCAATTAACTTGGCATTTTTCTTGGTAGATTTGCCGCTACGTCCAGCTTTTTGCGTAACAAACTGCACATGCAACTGATTGGCACTCAACCGCGCCAATAACTGATTTGTCTCAGCTTCTAGTTGGGGTAGTACGTTTTCAATCATCAATGCTTGGATACCATTTTTACCAAATGCCAAAGCTAACTCGTGGTAAACACGGTACTGTTTTTTACAAGCTTGCAGTTGTTGTTGTTGTTCTTCATACTGCACTTGCAAGGTTTCTAATTGATGGGCGAGTTGTTCTAAACGCCCTAATTTGGCAATTTGTTCATCAAGTTGTCGGCGGCGGATAGCTAATTGCTGTTCTAAAGCTTGAATTTGCTCAATCGGGTTGGCAGACTGGGCTAGTTGTTGGACAATTTCATCAATTTGGCTGGCGAGTTGTTGTCGTTCGTTCAACCGAGTAGTTTTCGCCGCTTCTAGTTCTTGTAATCTCCCTTGCAATTGGGGATATTGCTGTTGGGCTGAGAGTAATTGTTGATAGCGTAATTGCCAACCTTGGCTTTGGCGGACGGCTTGACGTAAGTTATTATGCTGCTCTGCACTATAACCAATTTCTGTAATTTGACGCTCTAGGGCGGCAATTTGTTGGGCGCACTCAGAATCAATTTGTTCTTGCTGGATTCTGGTTTGCAATTGGGCGATAGTTGCTTGTAATTCTGGTTTGCGGGCGGCTAGTTGAGTTTGGCGTTTGAGTGCGTCTTTAATTTGACCTTGTTTAATTTCTGCCCAGCGCCATCTTTCAACTTCACTCCGCGCTAGGGCGTGGTCTTGCTCATTGTAATTTAATTGTTGCAGATATTCGTCTAATTTTCTCAGTTCTTGCTGTTTATCTTGGGCATAATCACCCACTTGGAGCGATCGCTCTAAATGTTGTCTTTCCTGCGCCAGTTGTTCTAACTGTTCTTCTGCATCGCTGGTTGATTCTAGTTGGGCGGCTAATTGTCCGCGTTGTTCTCGCAAAGAATCATAAGGGGACAATTTTTGGGAAATTGCCCGGTATTCTTGCCGCAAAGCCTGAATTTCTCTGTCTGTACAAGCTAATTGCTCACGGAATACCCACAGTTGTTCCTCTGTTTCCTTGTACTCTGATTTAGTTTTATCAGCAACCCGATTCCAATGATGCTCATCTAACGGACGTTCACACAATGGGCAAATTGCATCAGGGTTGCGAAGCATTTGTAATTTTTGGTCTAATTCGCCTAATAACCTCTCATATTCTCGTTGTTGTCCTTGCAAGCGTTCAATAAAGTGCCTTCTTTCTTGACCTTTTTCTTGAACCCGTTGCAAATAAACTCGCTCTTTCTCCATCTGTTCAATTTGCATCGCCACCGCCATCACCGCTTGTTGTAGTTCCGGGTAGCGTTGGGAGGCGCGTTGTAGTTGATTTTCTGTGGCTTGGATTTGTTCTAATCTGGCGACTAAACTAGCTTGGATTCTATCTAAATAAGTTTGCAAACTTTGACGCTGTTGCAATAAAGGCGAAACCTGCATCTGTAATTCATCCAACTGCGTCACCCGACGACGGGCGGCGTTGAGTTGTCCTAATGCGGCTTCGACTTCGCCTGATTTACTGAGGGTGTGCTGAATTTCCTGTTCTTGCTGTGCTAACGCTTCCAATTGTGCTTGGACTTGTTGGAGTTGTCTTTCAATTTCGTGAATTTGCTTAGTTAATTGCTGCTGCTTTTGTTGACGTAATGTTGTGGCGCGGGTGTGTTGTTCAAATTTAGCTGCAAAAGCTTCTTCTTGAGATTGGAGACTTTGATAATGGGCGTAACCGTTTTTAATGTCTGCTTCTTGATTTAAGATTGCGGCTAACTCCGCCAGTTGGGTTTTAACAGATGATTGTTCTTGGTGGAGGCGATCGCAATCTTGAGTTAAATTTTGATATTGTTGCCTTACAAAGCTCAGTTGTTGTTCCCAATTTTGTCGCTGGTGCTGGACAACCTGCAAGCTTTGTAATTGAATATTCTCAAAAGCTTGTACTTGTTGTAGTTGATTAAGTTCGGCTTCTAATTCTACCCGTTGCGCTTCTGTAAGTTCTCGTTGTTGCAGTTGAATTTTAATCGCTTCCAAAGAACGCTCTAATTCTTCCACCCTGGCTTTATATTGTCGGGAAGATTCTTTCGCCCGTTCTTCCAAATCATCATACTGGGTGAGTTTTAACAACTCTGCCAAAATTTCCTTACGTTCTGTCGGGCGCTTCAACATAAATTCATCCGCACGACCTTGACGCAAGTAAGCAGAATTAATAAAAGTATCGTAATCGAGTTTGATATGTTCTAAAATCAAGTCCTGTGTTGCCCGTACTCCTTTACCAGTCAACGGACGAAAACCAGCAGGCGTTTCGATTTGAAATTCTAAAACACTGGTTGCACCTCTAATTCTGGTGCGAATGACGCGATAAAGTTGCTGGTTAATGTGAAACGTGAAATCAACGCGGACTTCTTTAGCCCCGGCGTGAATCACGTCATCTTCAACAGCAGCACGACTTTCACCCCAAATTGCCCATGTAATCGCCTCAAGCAAAGACGATTTACCCGCACCATTAGAACCAGAAATACAAGCCGTATGCAAACCACGAAAATCTAAAGTAGCATCACGGTAACTAAGGAAGTTTTTGAGGATAAGTTGTACTGGAATCATTGAGGCAATAGCGCCACATCTAGGTTTTCATCAACAAGCAGTACAGATGCACTCTAGATAGTTTAGCTAGGTGGATATCAGTATTCTAGTCCTTAAGTCCGTAATTTTACGAAAATTAACAATATGATGAGCAAGTTTTTCCCTTCTGGCAAATTAGGCGTTGCTGATTTCATGTATGAAAATCAATTTGTTTTCTGATAAAACCCTTGTAGGGACGTTTCATGAAACGTCTCTACATTTAAATTCATACCTCGATTCAGCAACGCCACAAATTATTTTGTTAATAAAGAGATGTAAGCTTGAGAGACAATTTATTTTTACTGTAGAGACTTTGTATACAAAGTCTCTACTATAGCAATCCTAAATCATTTGTGAAATCTCTTTCTTTTCCTCTTTCTCTTTCTTTGTGTCCTACCCTTCGGGAAGCCGCTATCGCGTCTATGCGCCCTTTGCGGTTCGTTAAAAAGAATACTTTTTCACAACTCAGATAGAATTGCTATATAGCAATCCTGAATGATATACAAACATCTCTCTACCTTATCTACCTTGTCTCTTTTGTTCATTTCTCAATTAGGGCTGCTATATATTTATTGAACCTAACCCTTCAAATTTCGCAGCAGTAATTGACAACCACATAAAAACGGGTTGGGATTTTCGATACGCTCATCTTGCAGTACCTCAATCGGCAACTTGCTGTGATAAATTAACTCATCGTAATCCATCAACGCATTCCACTTAATCTTGCCTGTGGGAAAACCTAATTCTAAAGCGGCATCATAGATTAATTCCTGCCATTTCTCAATCTCTGGATCTCGTGATTTACAATAATCGAGAATTGCGATTAATGCACCGGATTTTGTAACACGTAAAATTTCACTCAAAGCGCGTACAGGATCAGCGACAACACACAGTGTAAAACCCGATGCAGCAGCATCAAAGCTATTATCGGCAAAATCCAGATTTAGCAAATCAGCGACTTTAAAAGAGATATCTGCGGCGACAGTTTTTTTGCTGGCTTCATTCATCATTTTCTCAGATAAATCTACACCCACAACGCTTACACCTTGGGGATAAGCTGGAAGATTTAATCCTGTGCCAACAGCAGCATCCAGTACAGTTTGTCCTGGTTGAAGTTGTAGGGAATCAATCAGTGGTTGACGCTCAATGTGCCAGTAGCGCAGCATAATCTGTTCATAATCTACTGCACCGTGATTGTAGGCATCAATTATTTTGACTACTTGCATAAACTTACCATTAATGTCTAAGTAAATGCCTTGTTGTAACTATGTTATGCAACACTTTGACAAGATATATTTGTCAAATTTTGTATATTATATGATGGTGTAAATACTTTTATTTTTAGATATATAGGAATCCGATTTGATTTCTGAATCTATTTGTGTAGGCAGGGAGTAGGGAATGGGGAGTAGGGAGTAGGAAAGCAGCCTGATCTGAGTGTACTGATTTTTTTCCCAAATCAAATATGAGTCCTATAAAATGTAAAACAAAATGATGATGGAACAAATTTAGTAAGTTTGCGTCAATTAAAAGTATCAAAATCTTGGGTGAGCAACATATTTTAAAAGTGTAAAATTTGGTGGAACCACAGCAAATACTCCTCGTCATTCAATCAGTCTTACCTACGGAATATGCCGAGAGATAGTTCCACGATGAGTCAGAAACAATCTCAGTAACACCTCGTCATTACACAGGTCACACACATAAACGTAAATTTTGTTATGACACACCTTTATCGGCTGAAATCTGGAACTGCTGCATTCATGGCAATAGCCTTAACTACAGCAGGTGCGATCGCTCCCATGATTGCATTAGCTCCCGCCCAAGCGCAATATAATCTTGGGCAATCACGCTCAACTACAATTCCTGCTAATGTAACTTTGCCTGTAACTTACGAAAAAGAAAAAATCGTGATCACCCCAGGCGAAAGTATGTCCATCAAGCTGAGAATAGCTAACGACATCATCGATAGAAATAGAAATGTCTTAATTCCTGCTAGAACTGAAGTGGTTGGTAGATTAGAACCTGTCGATTTATACGGCAGAAGTTCCTCCAACAACAGAAATAGTGATAATAGCAAGGGTGTGAGATTTGTTGCTTCCGAACTCGTCTTTCCTTCTGGTCGCAGATTACCAATTAATGCGAATTCTCGCACAATTACCGAAACAGAAAGAATCAGCAAAGGTGCTAATACTGGACAAATTTTAACCGATGCAGCTATTGGTGCAGGTGCGGCCACTGTTATTTCATTGTTAACTGGTAACAGAAGGATAGAAGTGTTAGAACCTGTGGCTGGTGGTGCGGTTGGCGCTGCTGCGAGTGTGCTATTGCGGAAAAACCAAGCTGATGTGTTTGTTCTCAGACCTGAAGAAGATTTGGACATCACACTGACCAGCAATTTAGTTATTTCTCGAAATAATACCTATTAACTAAAATTCCATCGTGAATTTAATCATGCTATCAGCGATCGCCTGTGTCAACGTCTGGGCGATCGCTTCATTTTTATCGATAAAAATATCGGAGATAAATAACCATTAACTCCTAATATGTCATCTGGAATAAGTAATGAATCAGACACATAAATACTATGACTTATTACCTATTTATTTCAGCAACTTAAATCTAAAAATATTCCCCAAAAATATCAAATAATAGAAACTTTTTATATCCAAAATGGTCTAAGTAATTAACAGAAACAAAATAAATGTAAAGAGGCATAAATTAATGTTTACTTTAAATCGTTGGCAATCTAAAACTGCTGCAATCATGGCTTTGACCATTACTGCTGGCGCTGTCGCACCTTTTATAACTGCTACACCTTCTTTAGCTCAAACTACTTTTACAGATGTTTCTTCTAATTATTGGGCAGCACAATTTATCCAAGAATTGTCACAACGGGGTGTAATTGCAGGTTTTCCTGATGGTAGTTTCCGCCCAGAAGAAGCAGTCACCCGCGCTCAATTTGCTGCGATGGTAAATAAGGCTTTTGCAAAAGCACCACAACGACAAGGAATCAACTTTGTAGATGTACCCAGCAATTTCTGGGCATCTAGCGCCATTCAGCAAGCTTATACCATTGGTTTCCTATCGGGATATCCTGGAAATCGTTTTGAGCCAAATCAAGCGATTCCTCGTCAACAGGTGTTAGTTTCCCTGGCTAATGGTTTGCAATATAACCCTAGTGGTAATGTGGAAAGCACTCTGCAATACTTCAATGATGCTTCAGGAATTGCGAGTTATGCCCGTAGTCCGATTGCGGCGGCGACAGAACAGCAAATTGTGGTCAACTATCCTAATGTTAAATTCCTCAGCCCAAATGCCACTGCAACACGCGCCCAAGTAGCAGCTTTTATTTACCAAGCCTTGGTGAGTTCTAATCAAGCTTCGGCAATTAACTCACCTTACATAGTTGCGTCTCAACCCACAACACCTACACCCGTCTCAATTACAATTCCCCAAGGAACTGTTATCCCTGTGAAGTATGACCAAGCGAAAAAAATCTTGGTAACTAAAGATGAGACTGCACCTTTAACACTGACTGTTGACCAAAACGTAGTTACCCAAGATGGTACTGTGGTAATTCCGGCTGGTAGTCAAGTTGTTGGTCAACTCAAACCAGCCAAAGGCGGTTCGCAATTCGTAGGACAAAAACTAGTGTTAACCACAGGTCAGGAGTATCAAATTGCTGCTACTTCTGATGTGATTACCAAAACCGAAACAGTCAACAAAGGTACTAGTACAAGAGCCATTATTACCAATACAGTCTTAGGTGCGGCGGCGGCGGCGGCGGTATCTGCGGTGACAGGCGATCGCGCGATCGCAACCGAAGAAGTTCTCGGTGGTGGGGCGATCGGTGGTTTAATTGGCTTGTTCTTCGGTCGCAACAGTGTTGATTTAATCGCCATTAACCCCAACACAGATTTAGAAATGACCATTAATCAAAATCTGTTGGTGTCAGTGAGATAGTGTGAAAGGCGCTAGGGGCTAGTACAACAAGGCAAAAGTAAAAAGTCAAAAGGAAAAAGAAAGAATACTCATAATACAAGCCTTTTAGCAATTTCTTATAGTCACTGAGCGTACTTGTACTGAGCGCAGCCGAAGTAGCCGAAGTGTGGTCTGTTGATTTCCGCCAACCTGTACTAGGAGCTAGTGTAGAGTTTAGTCAAAGTTATGAAGGAGAAAATTTCCCATTTCATACTTCATACTTCACATTTCATACTTCATTTGACTAATTGGCAACCAAATAATAAATGTAGTTCCTGGTGCATCGGATGATGCGATCGCGGTTGTAATTGCGGGGCTGAAAACTTCAATTTCACCTTGCATTTGCTCGATTAATTGTTTTGCGATCGCTAGTCCCAAGCCTGTACCGGGAATTTCTGTTTGGGCTTGTACACCCCGGTAATGTCTTTCACCCAAATGTGCTATGTCTTCTTGGGGGATTCCTGGCCCAGTATCACTAATAGCAACACCCAAAAAGCTATCTCTTGTTTGACCTACTTGGATGAAAATTTTGCCGCCTTTGGGTGTGTATTTCAAAGCATTATCAATAATGTTATTCAATACCTCTTGTAAGGCTTTAAGATTAACACGCACCAAAGGTAAGCTTTTCGGAATATCAGTTTTGATTTTCAGGTGTCGTTCTTGAGCGATCGCTTTGGCTGATAGTAATAATGGTGCTAATAAATCAGCTAAAGAGCAATCCGTTGCTTGTTCGCCTGTACCTGGCAATAATAAAATCGGTTTAGGTTCTGCTTGGACAGTTGCTTCTACAAACACTTCATTTTCTGGTAATGCCCTTGGTGCTACATCCAATTCTGACCAGTCAATAACTTGCTCAAATTGTTGCAATAATTCTTTGAGGCGATCGCTTTCTCGGACAATACTCGCCCCGACTTCTCGGTTTGGGTCGCCTGGGCGCAGTCTTTTAAATAGCAATTTGCCAAAAGTCCGCAATGCTGTCAAGGGATTGCGAAATTGGTGCAGCAAGTTATCTAATAAATCTCGTTGCTGTTCTTGCAGCACTTGTTGTTGATGTAGCTGCTGTTGCAACCAAGCGCGACGCTGATCTAAAACACAAGCGATCGCCAAAGTTTGAACTATCTTTTGAATTGTATTTTGCTCTTGTTGATTCCAAGCCCGGTCTTCTCTGCATGTTACCAGTAATCCCATCATCACACCTTCATGAACTAAAGGCATAACAATCTGGTGTCCACTCAGCAAATACTCTTGTTGGAAATTAGGTTGTTCTGTATCAGTCGGAGATTCTGTAGCTGCGGTTAGTAACCTTTTTTGCTGTTGCGGTAGTAGCAAAATATTACTAATTTGCAACTGTTTGCGTGCTTTTACTTCCGTATTTTCTTCTTCAGGTGGTAATCCTGCGGTTTCTGGATAAACAACCACAGGAATAAGTTTCGCCTCAGTTGTTGGCGCTTCTACCAATTCTTGTGTTAAATACACCACACTTAAAGAAGCTCCCAAACCTTGGGCTAACAATGTTATTTGTTCTCGGCATAAAGCCACAAAATCTGAACTAGCAGACATTAACATTTTTCATTTCTTGCTCAGGATCACAGGCTTTGAAGGAATTTTCGACAACAAAGAACTCAGAACTCAGGAGTCAGAATACAGAATCTACACTGAGTGTAACTGACAGATGAATGACAGTTACACTCCACATAAATCTAAGATTTGCTGGTTTACCCTTCAGGAAGGCTACATCTAGAATTAGTGGCAGGTCTGGTTCACTCATAATTAATTCTGACTCCTGAATACTGGCTCCTGAATTTTTCTTCAAGAATCTGCTTGATTCTAACTCTCTTTTTATCAAGCTTAACGAAAGCTTCTAAAATAATGGTACAAATAAAGAAATTGTGTACTTTACTAGTTGTGTGATTTATTTGCCTTCAGAAAAATTATTTTTATTGTATTAAAAGTTTATAAACTCTTGATTTTTTGAACTAGAACTTTTATAATTACGACGGATTTTGTAGCTATCACTACAATCTAATAGCTTGAAAGAGGAGGAAAATAGGTTGGCAAGGAGACGGAAACGGAAGAGTCGTCGTCGCCAGGAAGGACGGCGGATTTTAGAGCATGTGCCTCAATATAGCATCGAAAGCGGCGAAGAAAAACCTGTGACAGCAGCACGGAAATTCATTCAGGCTGAAGGGATCTTGCCACCAGCTCTGCTACTCGTAAAGCGCAATGAACACACAACAGACCGATATTTCTGGGCAGAAAAAGGTCTGTTTGGAGCTCAATACGTCGAAGAAAACCATTTCTTGTTTCCCAGCCTACGGACGTTAGAAGCTCCGGCTGGTTCAGAACCTGTGGCAGTAGCTGCACGTTGAACTTGAATTGGTACTTTTACGTTGTTGAATGTGTTCTGAATATTCATTTAACTGGCAAAGTTGCTCAGTTTATGCAAAATTTTCAATTTTTTTTAAATTTGGGCCTGATTTGCCAGTAGAGGGTAGTCCAGGCAGTTGGACAAACAACTTGATTCAAGCCAATTTGGTTTGTATGAGTTGAATCATCAACTAATACACATCAGGGAGTGAGAAAGAGTGATTAAGAGCATCTAAAAGCAACAGTAGAGTTGTACTTTGCTTTGGAAGGCTACGTTACAAGATACATTTTTCTCTCAAACGTTTCGTTACAGAGAAAACTTACATCCCACAAATCCTCTTTCCTACTCCCTATTGTTTATTTCTTCTTTGTGAATCACTAGAAACAGCTTAAAAAACAAAATTTAATCACTCAGCTTTAAGTTGAGTGCCTTCTGTAACTCAATCAGTTCATCTCGATGGGCAGTTACAGTAATCTTACCCGGAGAGTTGGGTTCATCTTGATTAGCTTTTTGCAGATGAAGTAAGACTTTCTCGGTTCTTCCTGCTTTTTTCCAATAAAATAGACCGCTCAAAGGTGCTAACAGAATTATTCCCAGAAAAAAACTGCTTATGTTGGGCAGAAGCAGTGACAAAACAAAAGATAAACAAATTAAACCTACAGTTGCAAGTAGGGTTAAAAAAATTGCTAAAAATAAGCTGGGTTGGACAAAACCCTCAAATGTGACTTGATTTTGATCTCGGTCTACCTCTGCCACTCGGTAAGACCGGGAACGGAAATAATCCTGTAATTGAGGCATTAATACAGCTTCGTCCTGCTCAGATATTAGTTGAGCCGTTTCTGTGCGGTCTTTGGTAGCAGCACGAATAAAGAAAAACAACCCAACTAATAACAACAAGGTGAGCAGAAACGTAGATGGCAGAATAGCAGTATCCATAACTGATTGTTAGTGTTTAACGGGAGGAGATTTATTCATTATTAATTATTAGTTAATTTGTCCTCCCGTTGATGTACTCTTGCCAAAGACGTGTTAAATCCTGCGCTTGAACTTGCCATTCTGGAGAAACTTGGTACATCCGCCTCGGTCGTCCTCGTCCTTCGAGTTTCTTCCAATACCCATTAATTGCCCTTTCGTCTTCCAGAAATTTGATCGCACTATAAAGCACGGTATCTGAAAGCCGATAGGTTGGATACTCAGTTTCTAAACGTTGAATTAACTCGGTGCCGTAGGATTCACCTTGCAGTAAGACAGACAGTATGTAACAAATTGCTAGTTCCTGACAGAGGTAAGTTGGCGGAGGATTTTCAAAGAATTGATATATATCCTCAAGTTTCATGGTTGGTGAATGGCTAAAAAAATGCCCTAGTGTGGGGTTTATCATCCTTGTGTTCCGTATGTAGTACTAATAAAAGTAAGCATTCATACAGAGACACTAGGCAGGATTGTCAAAGCGTCAACGTAAAAAAAGTAAAACAAATATGCCCCACGCAGATAAAGTCATGGGATACAAGCGAAACTCTAAGGAGTGTAAGATATACCCTCCTATTTAAGCTCTAGGCAGTGTGGTGAGGAGCAAGAAAGACAGAGGCATAGCCACTGTAATTGGTGTCAAATGATGCCGAGCCGATTAGAACTGCATAAGCATAAAATGCCATCGAAGAAATTTTACAAGTAAAATGCGATTTTGTCTGTAAATTTTCTTTCATGACAAAGTTCTACTTGAGCTACTCATAGGTCATCTGGTAAGTGTGATAGTAATAAGACTTACGCACTAAGATGATCTGTGAAGAATGGGTGAAGGAGCTTCGCCGTGAGCGCCAGCCGAACGGTGTAAGGGTTTTGAATACATACACCCTGATACCCGTACACCCCAGACTCGCCCAAACCCTTGATTTTTGGTCTCACTGCGTAAGTCCTAAGCAAATCTAGCAAGTGCTAAGTATATTAATTAGTATGTCGCAAAATTCCGATGCCCTGCGAGCGATCGCTCAAACATTCCGTCTCATAGGTTGGATTAGTTTTTGGATTCAGCTAGTGCTAGGGGTAGTTTCCAGCATCATTGTGTTATTGTTTGCTATTTTCTCCCAAAGAGCCGGTAGCCCTAGTAATAATCCAGGGACTGGATTTGGAGTATTTCTGGCTGTCTGTGGGTTAATTGTGTTGGGTGCGGGTATTTATATTGCTTTTCGCTACACCAGAATTGGCAGACAACTAGAATCTTCAAATCCCAGTAATCGCCCACGCAAAATCGAAACTGTACAAGTATTACGCTTAGGCTTGTGGATAAATTTGATTGGGACTTTGGTAACACTTTTAGGAGCGCAGGCGATCGTTGGGACTTTGGTAGCTAGATCAATCTCTCCCCAAGCCATCACTACACAATTTTTTGATCCAACGCGGATTATTAGTGGTTTGGATATGTTGGTAGTTCAGGCAAACACTAACACCGTTTCTGCCCACTTTGCTGGATTAGTGGCATCGCTTTGGCTGATCAACCGCATCAACCGCCCATAACCTGATTTTCTTGGCTGATTTAAAATTTTCCTGTCAGTAAGCAAAAGTTTACGTTTAACTTTTCCGAAACCAACTTACACAAGCTTGTAACTTAGCATATAGTTGTAAAAAAACTTACTACTCATAAGTAGTATTAAAGCTTACTTGAGGATGAAATTTATCTTTTGAGGATATTATGACAAATTCATTTGACCCCAGGAGAAATCAACCAAGACAAAATTTTGATCAGAGTGCTTGGAGATTTGGTGTACAAGTTGCTTTTAGTGCTGTGGTGTTGGGACTGTGTATTTTTCAATTGGTGTCAAAACCAAGTAATGATCAGAATACAGCACTCTACTGGGGTGGGGTGACTAGCGTTTTAGCATACTGGCTACCTTCCCCTGGGCAGAATAGGGATGATAAAGAGCAGATGACAATTAATACTAGAACATTTACAGCTACTGACAGTAACGGCCAAGTTGGTAACGATACCATTTTGGCTCAAACCAATTCCACAACTATAACTACAGACTCTAAAAATTGATATAGCAGATTACAGGTTACAGGTGAGAGGTTATAGGTTACAGTTTTATTGATCAGTTTTTGGGATTTAAATTCATACTAAATCCTGTTGATCTCAACTTAAGAAAGATAGTTGTCATCTTCAGCATTATTATCCCAATTAGAAACATTATTAGAACGATAGGCTTCGGTTTTGGTGCGGCGATTTTCCTGGCGTAAGGCTTCTCGTTCTCGTAATGTTAGCTGTGGTTTTTCGGTAATTGGTAAACGTTCTACTGTGCGCTTAGAGGATTTCTGACGCACAAAGGTCTTCCACGCAGTTTTTATCCCAACTGCAAAGCTACGAGTCCCAACTTGAAGATTTTGGGCTTGTTTTTTTGCACCATCAATGCTTTGATCAACTTGTTGAACGACTTGACTAGCACTTTTGACACCTTCACTGACATCATTAGTTAAGTCAGTGATTTCGATACCAGTGGTGCGGATAGAATTTAAAGTAGGTGGTAACTCCCGCGATAGGGTATCAAACAACTTTTCGGCACTGCGGGCGGCGCGGGCTACTTCTAGCAATGCGGGTATGGCCGCCACTAAAACAGCAGTTAAGCTGGCGGCGACTAAGAGTAGGGACAGTCCCAACCAAAATAGGGGGTCAATCACGGCTTATGCTATCTATGAGCGTTCCAAAGGCTGGGGAATTGAATCTGAGTCTTCTTCGGTTGTTTGCCGATGCAAAACTTGACTTTCGCGCTGACTAGCATCAATGCCAGCTGCGATCGCTTCTTTGAGTCTATCCAAAGTTTCATCCCAGTTACGTAATGCGTTAGCAGACAGACGATCTGCCTGAATTTGTACACTTGTTGATAAATCTTCCGCTAATTCTGGGATGGCATCAGCAGACTTTTTCAAAAGTTTACGAGTTTCGCGTCCTGTGCGCGGAGCAATTAGCAAACCGGTTAAAGCACCGATGGTTGCTCCTAGCATCATACCGCCAATAAAGACTCCAGAACGGTTATTAGACATCTGAGTTGTTTCTCTCCTTACACTTATTTTAGGTGGCTTGTTTCCTCTTGTATAACCAGAATGTTTTGATTGAGTTAATTTATCTTGACAATTGATCAACGAGAAAGGTTGCTGTTGTTTATTCTGGTTTTGGGAACTGTCTTTGTTCTCCCGAAAGAATGAGATTGACGAATATAGCGTTTACTTAGTCGCTGTCCTAACAATAGCAGACTCACAATTTGCCGTACTTGCTGAAGTTGCAATTGTAGAGATTGATTTCCCAGTCTGAGGTTGCGGATATTTTGCTGACTAATATCCAGATTTTGGGGTGCTTGGGACAGGAGATTCTGGCTACATTGCTCATAGGCGGTTAACCTATCAGTTATCCATGCGATTCTTCCCTTAATTTGCCAGATTTGCCAAGCTACGTAGAACAGCAATAGGGAAATGAGAGTATTAATGATGACTACTACTGTAACCATTGTTTACATACGTAAGAATTTGATTGATGTTTGGGTCTGGTAGAAGTTGCGATCGCAGATAATAAAATTAATCTGATGGGCAAAATACCGATGGAACCTCTCACCCTCAACATACCACCAGCAGTAGGTTTGACAGACGAGCAGTTTTATCAAATATGTCTAGCCAATGATGAATGGCGTATCGAACTCACTGCCGAAGGAGAATTAATTATTATGCCACCAACTGGCGGCGAAAGTGGTATTAGAAATTCAGGATTGACAGCTAAACTTTACATTTGGAATGAACAAGCAAAGCTGGGAAAAGTGTTTGACTCTTCTACAGAGTTTCGCTTACCAAATGGTGCGTATCGTTCGCCGGATGTTTCTTGGGTGAAGCAAGAACGCTGGGATGCACTGACACTTGAACAAAAACGCCGCTTTCCACCCATTTGCCCTGATTTTGTGATTGAACTGCGTTTTCAAACTGATTCTCTCAAAAAATTGCGGGATAAGATGCTGGAGTATCGAGATAATGGTGCGCGTTTAGGTTGGTTGATTGATCCGTTCACACCTTTAGTAGAAATTTATCGCCCTGGTATTGCAGTGGAAGTGATTAATTTTGCTTTTGAACAACCACCTACATTGTCTGGTGAAGATGTCTTACCTGGGTTTGTTTTAGATGTACGTCTCATCTTAAACCCTTAAATTGGGTTTGTTATTTTTGTAGAATTGCTACTATCGGATAGCTTTGATTTAGGTATAATTATAAGTTTAAAAAATACATATAGAGTTTTTCACTTCAGTAAAGTATAGACAAGAATCATTAACCACAAATGTAGGTACATTAGCACCTTGCTTTGGCTACGCAGATAAATGTGGATAAATTTATAACTTCAGAGTCATCTGAAACACCAAATTCTGAAAAAAGGTAGCCGCACAAACTACTACTCTTACGAGAATATCTAACGGCAAATCCACAGGATACAAGTAAGGACTCTCATGACGGGAATTTATAAGAATTTGAGAGAGTTCTTACATAAGTCATAATTTTTGATTTTGTATCCTAAATTTAAGACTTTGTATTTTTATGAAGTTCAAGATATGTAATTTTCTCGGAATATATATACAAGACGTAATTATAATTAAGTATATTTTCTGACACCTTTTTACTGGTTATTGCTTAGTCTAAATTTATAATTCGCGGTAAAAACATGTCTGAGCAAATAGCCGTAGTTGTAGAGCAATTAAACTTTGCATTTTTACTAATTACACACATGGTGTGTGCTGATCAACAAATCCACAGTGAAGAAGCACAAGCTCTGCAAGAACTTGCTAAAAGAAGCAAGATTGGAGAGCGCACTATTGAGGAGATGGAAAAGATTCTAGCTCAAGACGAAGACTATTTATCGGTAGATGATGTAGCTCGCCAAATACCGCTAAGTGGGCAAAGTGAAGCAATGCGACAAGTACTTGCAGTAGCTTATATAGATGGTTTCTTTTCCGCCATAGAGCGAGCAATGGTAGATGAAATAGCAGAGATTTGGAATTGGTCAAATGGAGAAATAGAAACACTAATTGAGCAAGCACAAGGTTTTAGCAAAATTAATAAATCTTCTGAGGAAAAGGAAGTTACGAAATTATCTTTTGGAGCGCGTCTTTTAAAAGGGGCAGATTCTATCTTGTCACGCGCTCTGGTAGATTCTGTAGCCAAGATTGCACCGGAAAATATTGGACGGCAAATTCAGCAATCACGCCAAGAAATTTTATTATCAGGTGAAGAATACAAGGGATCAGTTGAGGAATGTGCAGCGATTGCTAGTGAAGATTACAAATATGCAGAACTAGCTCTGAAGGGGACTGGATCAACACTGCATAATTTGGGAAAAGGTATCCAAGAACAGCTTACAGCTATTCAGCACCAAGCAAATGGTAAAGGACAAGCGAAAACCGCCGCAGAGGTAGCAAAGCAGCTTGAAGCTACTAGAAAAGCTCTAACTGTAGAGATCATCAAAGAAATGGAAAGTGTACGTCAGTCACTTTCGGCCAAGGAACGCGCTCTAAATCATTTCAGTATTGCGTTTATGGGTAAAACTAAAGCGGGAAAAAGCACTCTCCACGCTATTATTACTGGGGGTGGATGGGAAGCTATTGGTGTAGGTAAACAACGCACTACGCGCTTTAATCGAGTTTATGAGTGGAGAAATATTCGGATTATTGATACGCCTGGAATTGGTGCGCCTGGTGGTAAAACAGATGAAGAAATTGCTGAAAGTGTGATTGAAGAATCTGATGTGATTTGTTATGTGGTTACAAATGACAGTATTCAAGAAACAGAATTTAAGTTTTTACAACTGTTGAAAGAAAAAGCAAAACCACTGATTATTTTGTTGAATGTCAAAAATAACTTGCGTGATTCTCGGCGTTTGGAACATTTCTTAGCAAATCCAGAAAAACTATTTGCTGTAGATGGTCAAAGTAATCTGGGTGGTCATATTGAACGTATTCGCCGCTATGCTAAACAAAATTATGCTAATGACTACTTTGAAATTATTCCGGTCATGCTTCTCGCGGCGCAAATGTCCCGCGAACCAGAACATGAAGAGATTAAAGACCAGCTATTTCAAGCAAGTCAAATGCAAAAATTTTTAGACTCTATTCGCCTATCTTTAGTTGATTATGGAAAAATTCGGCGATCGCAAACTTTATTAGGTTCTACCGTCAGTGCGATTGATGATCCTAACCAATGGATAAAAAAACAGCTTCTAGTATATGAAAAATTAGGAGAAACTCTCAAAGAGAAACAAAAACATATTTGTAAAGACATACATAAATTTACCAAATCTCACCAACAGAGTTTACTTCAGGAAATAGAATCTATTTTTCAAGATGCTTCTAACCCTGTAGCAAGTTTTTCTGAAGAGCATTGGGATTCGACTGAATCTCGACTAAATCAAGGCTGGGAACGTAACCTGAAAAATATCCGATTTGATGAAAGATTAACTAATGTCTTTCATGAAAGTATCGAAAACTTCAATAAAGATATTCAAGAACTTTTAGAGGAAATAGGTAATGAAATTAAATTTATGTCTCAATTAGGTGGTGGTTACTTTAGATTTACACAGCAGGATTCAAATAACTTTCATGACTTCTTCCGATATAGTGGGCTAATATTGACGATAGCAGGAGCTATATTAATACCATTTGTTCCACCTGTTGGTATTGCAGTTGGGATAATTGCTGGTGTTTTTAGTACTCTTACAGGATTTTTTAAAAGTAAATCTGAAAAGCGGCGGGAAGCAGTACAAAAAATTTCTAAATCTTTACTGGAGCAGATTAATATCAACAAGCAAAATACGCAACAAAAAGCCAAGAATGACTTGATTCAATATACAGCTAATGTATCAACCAGTCTAGATAATTACTTCAATAATTTAATCCAAGGTATTGAGACAATTGTTAGGGAATTAAAAATAGCTCAACATAAGTTAGATGATAATTATAATTATCTTAATCGTGCTTATGCAAAACGCATCATTGATTGGGTTATTAATAAATATGAAACACTCACTGATGAAGGAATTATTAACACCATAGCGAAAGTAGATCGTGATTTTGGTAAAAGTATGAAAATTTATACTAAAGCAAAATTAACTTTACGCAAATCATCAAAAGATATCAACCGGATTATTCAGGAAGATATTTCCATTCAATCTAGCGAACAAATCTAAAATTAGGACAGAAAAATGAGTCAGAATAAGCAAATATTTAATGCTGCTGCTGTCAATGATAAATTTAAAAAGACCTTAGTTAAATTTGATGAAATTTTAGCTGAAGGTACACATACTGAAATCTTAGCTATTCGTAAGAAACTGCGTGATGAGTTAAAAGCTTATAATCAAGAAGGAATTCTGTCCTTAGCTTTTGTTGGTCAATATAATGCGGGTAAATCTACGACAATCTCTGCTCTGACTGGAAGACGTGATATTCGCATTGATTCTGATATTGCTACAGATAAAACTGCTAGTTATGACTATAAAGGTATCAAAATTATAGATACACCCGGACTGTTTACAGACCGTCAAGACCATGATGAGATTACCTATGATGCTATCAATAAAGCTGATTTGTTGGTATTTTGCTTGACATATATGCTCTTTGATTCTGTCACAGTAGCTAATTTTAAAAAATTAGCATACGAAAAAGGCTATCGTTGGAAAATGATGCTTGTTGTCAATAAAATGTCAGATGAAGCAGGAGAAGAAGCACAAAAGATTGCTAACTATCGTCATAGTCTAGAAGAAGCGATTAAACCTCATAGACTTGATGAATTTCCTGTATGTTTTATTGATGCTAAAGACTATTGTGATGGTGTAGATCAAAATGATGAATTTTTAATTGATATCAGTCGCTTCCAAACTTTTCTGAATGAACTGAATAAATTTGTTAAAAGCCGTTCAGTATTAGCTCGTTTTGATACGCCTATCCGAATAGTACTCAGTTGTGTTGATGAAGCCCAGTTAAGTTTTACACGCAATTCCAACCAGGATTCTGCTTTTTTAGAAGTCTTAACACGCTTATCTCGTACAGTACGTAAAGAACGCGATCGCCTGCGTATTCAAGTAAAAAATATATCTCTGCAAATGTTGGCAGCAATAGCCAAAGAAGGTACATCTTTAGCTTCTGCTGTGGGTAGCGATCAAGACTTTAAAATTTTGAACAAACAAACTGAAATTAATGTTCAAAATCAATATGAAAAAGCCGAAACAAAACTACAAGATGCTATCAATACAGCAGTTGAAGATATCCGACAAGAAGTTGAAGAAGTTCTCAAAGGTAATTTAGTACAAACTTTCATAACTTGCTTGGATAAAAATCAAAACATCTCTACTAATAATGCAAATGATGCTATAGATGTAGACCGAATCAAAGGACAAATTAACTGGCTGAAAGATATTGGTGAGAAAGCAGGAGTTGAATTAAGCAATTTTGCCAAACGAGAGGTTTTATCTACAGCTAGTAGTAGCAGTGTTTTTCTACGTTCTATGGATGTAGCAGGTAGCGGTTTACATCAGACTGTTTTAGCAGTAGGAAAATTTGTAGGCTTTGATTTTAAACCTTGGCAAGCAGTTGGTATCGCTAAAAATATCGGTAACGCTGCCATGTTTCTTGGCCCAGCAGTGGCACTAATTTCATTAGCGACAGATGCTTACACAGCACAACAGGAACAACAACGAGAAAAACAAATGGCAGATGTTCGTAATGATATTATTAGTCAGTTTCAAGTGATTGCTAAAGATTTGGAAAACCAAATTGAATTACAATTACGTGAATTTGAACAACAAGTCTACGATGAAATAGAACATAAAATTGCTACAGCCCGTCAGCAAGAAGAAAATGCGATCGCAGCATCAAATACTTGGGTGAAAAAGGTTTTGGAAATCCGCCAAGATTTTGAATCAATTCTCCGCTACATAAATAAAGCAACAGAAAGTACAGTGGTTTAACGAAAATCTCATCGCAGGCGATCGCTCTAAACGACTCCTTGGGAATCAGCGATCGCAGATAATAAAATTAATCTGATGGACACAATATCGATGGAACCTCTCACCCTCAACATACCACCAGCAGTAGGTTTGACAGACGAGCAGTTTTATCAAATATGTCTAGCCAATGATGAATGGCGTATCGAACTCACTGCCGAAGGAGAATTAATTATTATGCCACCAACTGGCGGCGAAAGCGGTATTAGAAATTCAGACATTAACACAGAAATGAGTTTATGGAATCGTCAAACCAAGCTGGGAAAAGTGTTTGACTCTTCTACAGAGTTTCGCTTACCCAATGGTGCGTATCGTTCACCGGATGCTTCCTGGGTGAAGCAAGAACGCTGGGATGCACTGACACTTGAACAAAAACGCCGCTTTCCGCCCATTTGCCCTGACTTTGTGATTGAACTGCGTTCTCAAACTGATTCTCTCAAAAAATTGCGGGATAAGATGCTGGAGTATCGAGATAATGGTGCGCGTTTGGGTTGGTTAATTGATCCGTTCACACCTTTAGTAGAAATTTATCGCCCTGGTATTGCAGTGGAAGTGATTAATTTTGCTGTTGAACAACCACCTACATTGTCTGGTGAAGATGTATTGCCAGGATTTATCTTATCTTTAACTACAATACTTAATCCTTGAGATGTGAGAACATATTCGATTCCCCATAACGAGGAGAAATTTAATTTGACAGGTTGCAGGTGTTCAGATCCCCGACTTTTTGAAAAAGTCGGGGATCTATGAGTTGAGATAGTTGGTGTGGCGGACTACTAAAATCGGAATGTAGTCCGAATGATACCAGTGTAAATTGTATCGTTGTTGCTGTTATGTTCGGGGTTAAAGATTACCAGTAGTCCTGGTGTAATGGAGATATTGTCATTAACTTGGTGGCGATACAATGCTTCTAAACGGTAGGAGGTATCAGAGTCTTCCCGACGGGCGCTAGTCGCAGTTCGCACATTTTCACCAAAGTCATTATCTGTAACTTTTGGCGGTTGACCAAAGATAATCCCACCTAAGTTACCTTTTTTACCCAAGTCTGGGAAAGCGAAAGTCACTGCCCAATTCCAGATATCTGCTTTATCGCCACGATTGACGTTTGGTAAAAATGTAGTTTCGGCGATCGCTTGAGTATACCCCACCCAACCAGACAAGACAAATTTTGAGTTGACACGATAGCTGGTTTGGAAACTGTAGTAATTGGCAGAGGTGGCAATTCCACGGGGACTTGTAGCTGTATTTCCAGGGCCAGCGCCAAAGGGTTGATCTGCAAAAGCACCACCATACAACCCAGAAACTGCGACATCATTATTAGCACCACTAAAGTAAGCGTGAGCGTAGGTAAATCCTAATGCTAGGTCTTTGTTCGGCTGAAATGCTAATTGGGCTAATGCGCCATAACTACCATCAAATAAACCTCTTCCCTCTGTTGGGTCATTGGCTCTTCTGGCAAGATAACCACCAGAGAAAGTAATCTGGTCGCTGAGTTTGTAGTTAACACTCACGCCTGTACCAAAATTAACCCCAGAACCACTGTTACTGGCGCGGTAAATCGGAGAAAAACGACTGGCGCGAGAAATAGAACCCAAGGGAATTGATGCTAGTAAGGGGTTAAAGTTGTTGAAGTTGTCGTAAAATTCCCCACCAATGGCATCAACAATGACGTTGAGTTTGTTACCAACGGGAAAGCGATAATATAATTTCCCAATCAAAAATTCATTATTTGTATCCCCATCCCAAGAAAGGCGGGTCATGTTTGTACCCGTAATGGCATTGTTAAACAGTACGGTGTTATTCGCTTCTAAACGGGTTAATAGTTGGTCTTTACCTGTGAAGCTGGTGACTAAGTTAAGGCGGATGCGATCGCTAAATATTGTATTATTTTGCAATCGCCGACCTCCAGAGGCTGCATATTCAGCTTCTCTAGTACTTGCTCCGCCTTCAATTCTCCGCCAACGGTCAGAGTCTATGGCTCTATCTTCACCAAACACACCCCCCACACTAAAAATTACTTCTCCGTTGAATTTAGTGGTGGTGGAAAATTGCTGACTTTCTAAAATAGCTGTGCGATTTTCTAAGGCATCAACTCTGCCTCTGACTTCTGCCAGAGTATCAGCAAAATCTGTTTGCAGTTTTTGTAAAGTTGCTAAGTCTTCTTTGGTTACTAAGTCTGCTGTACTACTGGCAATCAATTCATTAACTCGATTCAAACAAGCATTCAAACCTGCGGCAAATTCATAACGAGTCAGGGCGCGATTACCGCGATAGGTGCTATTTGGGTAGCCTGCAATACAACCATAACGCTCAACTAATGATTGCAATGCTTGGAATGCCCAATCTGTAGGTTGCACATCTGTCAGTTGCGAGACCGATGTTACTTGACCTTGAATCTCATTTTCCGAGTCTGCAATACTTGTCTCGGAAATTACATTGCTTGGGATTGTCGGATTGGCAGATACAGTTGTTGCCGCGATCGCATTCAACCCTATAACTATTGATGCTATCCCCAAAGAACGACGCATAATATCAGACATTATTGAAATTGTCCAGTAATATTACTCAGGTTTTTCGTATCAATTACTGTATGTCTAAATACTCAGCTTAAAAGTATTGAGCTATACAAAAAAATATTTTTACTTTTTTCGTATAAAAAAATTAAAAAGTCTAAAAATACTTCTCTATAAGCTTTTCAGCCTATTAAGACAAAGATATTTAGCTAAATACACCAATTCTAATAAAGCATGATTTTGATGTATTTTTTACATCATATATTTTTACAAATGACAAAGCAGCAAAATTCTGCATCTCTGCCATCTTTGTAGAGTGGTATAGCCCTCCTATTTGAGATATGAATAAGAGACTTTAAAGAGACAAGACAAGGGGGAGAAGGTAGATAAAGGAGATAAATGTTTGTAAATCATTTGGGATTGCTATATCCTCAGCAATAAGTCCAACATCTCTAATTTTCTAAATCAGGAGATACATAAAGATGTCCGTTAGCAATTCACCAACCCAACTCAAACGCGAGTTAGGAGTTTTTGGTGCAACCCTGATGGGATTGGGTTCGATTGTCGGAACGGGTGTATTTGTCAGTATTGGAATTGCAGCCGGAATAGCCGGGCCAGCAGTAATTCTGGCGGTTGTAATTGGGGCAATTGTGGCTACTTGTAATGGTTTGAGTAGCGCCCAGTTAGCTGCTAATCATGCAGTTAGTGGTGGTACTTATGAATATGGTTACAAATATCTAACTCCGGCTTTTGGTTTTACCGCAGGTTGGATGTTTTTAGTAGCGAAAACAGCTTCGGCGGCGACGGCTGCTTTGGGTTTTGCTGGTTATTTTCTGAATATTTGCGGGTGGAGTAATAGTTGGCTTGTACCTGTGGCTATGTTGGCGGTAGTAGTGATCACAGGAATTGTATTAACTGGGATTAGACGGTCTAATACTGCTAATACGGTAATTGTTTCGGTGACATTGCTGTCTTTAGGTTTATTTGTGTTGGTTTGTTTACCTCGTGCAGTCACGGTAGGAATGACAAATTTAACACCTTTTTTTACGACTTCTCCTGGGGCAGTACTGCAAGCCAGCGCCTTGATGTTTGTGGCTTATACTGGTTATGGACGTATTGCCACAATGGGAGAAGAAGCGCGATCGCCCAGAGTTACAATACCCAAAGCGATGATTATCTGTTTGCTGCTGACAATGCTGTTATATATAGTTGTCGCTACTGTGGCAATTGGGGCTGTAGGGGCAGATTTTTTAAGTAATACCGTAGGGCAAAGCAAAGCCGCACCTTTAGAAGTAGTGGCCCGGAATGTGGCTGGTTCTGGTGTCGCTTTGGTGTTAGCTATAGGTGCAATGACAGCAATGTTAGGTGTGCTGTTGAACTTGATTTTAGGCTTATCCCGTGTGTTGTTGGCAATGGGTCGCCGTTCCGATGCACCGAGATTTTTAGCCAGACTCAACCGCGAACAAAATTCCCCATATTGGGCGGTAATTTTCGTGGGAATTGCGATCGCACTTTTAGTTTTGTTGGGTAACGTCAAAACTACTTGGTCGTTTAGCGCCTTTAGTGTTTTAATTTACTACGCAATTACTAACTTAGCTTCTCTCAAACTTTTGCCATCTGAAAGACTGTATCCTGTGTGGGTAGGCTGGTTGGGTTTGTTATCTTGTTTATTCCTCGCCTTTTGGGTAGACTCGGCTATCTGGCAAGTCGGCTTAGGGTTAATTGTAGCTGGCTTAATTTGGCACAAAATCCGACGGATGGTGGGTGAGAGGTGACAGGTTACAGGTTATAGGTTACAGGTTATGGGTTAAGGGTGAAAGGTTACAGATATAGCAATCCTAAATGATTTATAAACATCTCTCTCCCTTGTCTACCTTGTCTCCCTTGTCTCCCCTGTCTCCCTTGTCTCCCCTGTCTCCCTTGTCCTTGTTGCGAACCTATCAACTAGGACTGCTATGTGAAATCTACAAACCTGCTTGAAAAATTTGGTTTGGGGTGAGATTCAAGTCAGGGAAAGTGTGGGAGATAATTCGGTCATCATCTCGGAACTTACTAACCTGATATTCTCCCTCAACTAAATTACAAACAGAGATGGTTGGTTGTTTGGGATTCCCAATAAAATTACGTCCACCCAATGCTGCGTAATCTATAATCCAGTATTCGGGGATACCCATCTCTTCGTAATCAGCGTATTTTAAGTAGTAATCATCTCGCCAGTTGGTTGACACAACCTCAATTACCAAAGGTATTGATGCACCTAAACTGACCACAGATTCTTTTTTCCATAATGGTTCATTTGCCAGATTGGGACGATTCAGCACTAAAACATCGGGAAAATAACCAGAATCTTTTTCTAGTGGTCTGACAATAACTTGATTGGGAATAAGATAGGGAAGGGCTAATCTATCAATTGCAGTACTAAGCTTGATCGTCAAAAAGCCCTTGACTTCCTCATGGTCTCCTACTGGTTGTGCCATTTCAACAATACTTCCATTATGTAATTCGTAGCGTACCCCGGAATTTTCACGTAGGCGATCGATAAATTCCGCAAAGGTGACTAAATTGGGGATGGCTTGAGTCATAGATAATCAATGATTACGACTGTGGAAACATTATCTCTAATCTAAACGCTCCCGAATTGGTCGCCCAAAAAATTGAGACATTGAGATATTGCTGGAATATTGCATCAGTACTAAAAAACGTCAACTGTTCGTTATCTCTTGATGAATATTAACAGTTTTCATGAATTTTTAACCTATTTTCTGCATATTTCTGGCAAATTAAGATGAAAGTATTCATAGAAGATACTTTTTATCCAGCATTTCTCCGTTGAGTCAAGTACACCTCGATAGGGGCATAGAGACACTCTGCCTATTTTTGTGTACCTCTTAACAATGAAAACTGCTGTAAGTTGTTGATTTAATCAAATGGATTGAAAAATTATGAAACCAGTAAACACAGGAATCAAATATGCCTTTCCCTTAATTACTTATCCAGATGGTAGAAAATCTATTTGTACTATTCCTTCAGGATATGTTCAAACAGCATTATCTGAATCAGATTATAAAGATTTAAGTAATGAATTTGGGCTAGAAGTCGCTTTAGTGAAAGCTGTGATGGAAGTTGAATCTAATGGTTCTGGATTTTTATTGAAAGAACCATCGCCAGCACGCCCAAAAATTTTGTTTGAAGGGCATTGGTTTTATAAATTAACTCCTAAACCTGTCTCTAAAAGTCGTCCTGATTTGTCTTACCCTAGTTGGGATAAAAGTAAATATAAAGGTGGTTCTAGTGAATGGGACAGATTATTAGATGCAATGGCATTTGATGAAATTCAGGCTTTAAAAAGCGCATCTTTTGGATTGGGGCAAGTGATGGGGTTTAATTATCCTGTTGCGGGTTGTGCTTCGATTCAGCAATTTATTGAAGAAAACTTTGCTGGAGAGTACTGGCAAGCCAGACACATGATGAATTTTATTGTGAATAATAATTTGTTAGATGAGCTAAAGCGAAAAGATTGGGATGGTTTTGCTAGGGGCTACAATGGCCCTGGCTATAAAAAGAATAACTATCATACCAAGTTGGAAGCAGCTTACAAAAAAGCCCTATAGAATTTTTCTCTTCTTACAGGAATGAAGCACAAAGATGTGTGCATTCACTTTCAACATATAGCCCCTGCGCTAAGGCGCACGCTACGCGAACAGACTGAAGTCTGGGGCTATACAAACGAAGCCTGCGAAGGCAGGCTAATTATATTTTTAAAGTTTGTAGTTGGGCTTTAGCCCTTTATTTAAGTGATAAATCGCAACTACGAACCCTTCATTACTACCAAGGTACAGGCTCACCCAGATGGAAAAAGCCGCCACTTGGCCCATCATCAGGTAGGGTAGCTAACTGCACGCCTGTTTTTGCACCTTCGCCAATGTCCATCATTGCGCCTTCTCCACCCAATTCTGTTTTTACCCAGCCGGGATGGGCGCTGTTGACTTTGACTGGTGTATTGCGTAGTTCATGGGCTAAGTGAACGGTAAAGGAATTAACGGCTGCTTTGGAAGCATTGTAGGCAAAGGGTTTAGCATCATAGATAAACGAGTTTGGATCAGCGTGGAGGGTGAGTGAACCTTCAATGCTGGCCATATTGACAATCCGTCCGCTTTTACTCTTCAAAATCAATGGCAGTAATGCTTGAGTCACTTCTACTAAGGCAAAAAAGTTAGTCTCAAAAGTCTTGCGAATGATATCTAGAGAAACAGAACTGGCGTTACTAATGCCCCAATCTCCATCCAGCATCACTCCTGCATTGTTAATCAGAACGTCAAGCTGGCCAAATCTGTCGGCGATTTCTTGAACGGCTGTGTGAATTTGAGTACTACTATTAATATCGAGGGCGATCGCTTCAGCTTTGAATCCTTCATCTTTCAGTGTCGTTGCTGCTGCTTGCGCGGCTTGGAGATTGCGTCCTGCTATCAGAACTGTTAATCCTTGCTGGGCGAGTTGGCGGCTCATTTCAAATCCTAGGCCTTTGTTTGCGCCAGTAATTAGTGCAATCTTGCCATTTGATGCGCTACTCGTCATTGGCTCCTCCTTTGGGATAGATGCTTAAAGCAGTCAGAGCGAATCTACCATAAGATTTCCATGACTAAACCTAGAAGATTGGCTAGTTTTTGCAGAGATTACTAGCAATTCTTATGCTACACTTTTTATAGCAAATTTTGTTTACTCTAATGATATGTTAAGAGTCGTTAAAGTCAGGTTATATCCAGATGTCCAGCAGCAGCAGTCACTAGCGCAAGCTTTTGGCTGTTGTCGCTGGCTTTGGAATTATTGCTTGAATTTGATGAACCAAACATATAAAGAGACAGGTAAGGGGTTATCTGGATACGAAGTTAAAAAGATAATTCCCCAGTTAAAGAAAGAGTACGAATGGCTAACATCGACCTATTCACAATGCTTGCAGCAAGTCTGTTTAAACCTAGGGGTAGCATTTAATAATTTTTTTGAAAAACGAGCTAAATATCCAAGATTCAAATCAAAGCATGGTAAACAGTCAATTCAATATCCTCAAAACGTCAAGGTTTCTGATAATTGCGTGACCCTCCCAAAAATAGGAGATATATCAGCAATAATTCATAGACCTATTGAGGGTAAAGTTAAGACTGTAACCATATCTAAAAACTGCTCTAATCAATACTTTGCGGCAATTATTTCTGACGATGGTAAAGATAAACCATTATCAAATACAGAAGGTAAAGCGATAGGTATTGATCTGGGACTGACTCACTTTGCAGTTACTAGCGATGGGTCTAAGTTTGATAATCCTAAAATACTGAGCAAGCATGAACAGAATTTAAAACTTAAACAGCAGCAATTATCTAGAAAACAGAAGGGTTCTAATAACCGCATCAAAGCTAGAAAAAAAGTTGCTAGAGTTCACAGAAAAATCACTAACTGCCGTGAGGATTTTCTGCACAAGCTATCGCGTAGGATAGTTAACGAAAATCAAGTTATAGTGCTGGAAAATCTCAATGTTAAAGGCATAATGCAAAACCATAAACTAGCCAAATCTATACATCAAGTTGGATGGGGTATGTTCTGCACAATGCTTAAATATAAAGCGGAGATGTCGGGGAAAATATATCAGGAAGTTGATAGATTTTTTCCTAGTTCAAAAACCTGCCATGTGTGCTTAAACCAAGTCGGTAGTTTACCGCTAGATGTAAGATTCTGGACTTGCGAAAACTGCTATGAGAAGCATGACAGGGATATCAACGCAAGCATTAACCTCAGAGATGAGGGACTACGAATTTTGACCTCTGGAACGGGGGATAAAGCCTGTCGCCCAGATGTAAGTCGTGTCAAGGGAGGACGCAAGAAATCCACTGTCACGCTTTCTGTTGGGCAGGAAGCTTACACTAACCGCTTGCGGTAGTGTAGGTAGTTCACCACAAAAATATAAAACCGCTTATTATGGGTGAGATTATCATGCAAGCGAGAGCAGAGGTTTTGATGATATGGTGGCTGATGTAATAACAGATACAGTTCCCGTAACTGTTTTGACTGGCTATTTGGGCGCAGGCAAAACAACTTTACTCAATCACATTCTCACTTATGAACATGGTAAAAAAGTGGCTGTGATTGTGAATGAGTTTGGGGAAGTGGGCATTGATAATCAATTAGTTATTGATGCCGATGAAGAAATATTTGAGATGAATAATGGCTGTATTTGTTGTACAGTTCGTGGTGATTTAATTCGCATCATCGGTAATTTGATGAAGCGACGTGATAAGTTTGACCATTTAGTAATTGAAACTACTGGTTTGGCTGATCCGGCTCCAGTGATTCAGACATTCTTTGTTGATGAAGACATGCAGGCGAAACTGTCTCTAGATGCAGTGGTGACAGTGGTGGATGCCAAGCATATTTGGCAACATTGGGAAGCTGATGAAGCTCAAGAACAAATTGCGTTTGCGGATGTTATTTTACTTAATAAAACCGATTTAGTTGCAGCAGAAGAGTTAGAAGAATTAGAAAAGCGGATTCGGGGGATGAATGCGATCGCCAAAATCTATCGCACCCGCAACTCAGAATTAGCAATGGATTCCTTATTGGGTGTGCAAGCGTTTGATTTGAATCGCGCCTTAGAAATTGACCCGAATTTTTTAGGCGAAGATGCCCACGAACATGATGAAAGCGTTTATTCTGTGGCGTTAGTAGCAGCAGGCGCACTCGACGGCGAGAAACTACACGCTTGGATGAGTAAATTATTACAAACTCAAGGTACTGATATTTTTCGGATGAAGGGGATTTTAAATATTGCAGGGGAAGACAATCGCTTTGTATTTCAAGGCGTACACATGATATTTGATGGCAGACCCGATAGACCTTGGAAACCCACCGAAACCCGGAAAAACGAGTTGGTTTTCATCGGTCGTAATTTAGATGAAGCCAAACTCAAACAAGATTTTTTGGCTTGTCTAGTGTAGAAAGTGCTGAATGCTGAGTCATGTACACTTCGACTTCGCTCAGTGTACATGACTCAGAACCCTAAACCCTTACACCCCTAAACCCTAAGCCTTTACACCCTTATACCCTTACACCCCTAAACCCTTACACCCCTAAACCCTTACACCCTTATTTAATGCTTATCTGACAAAATTGGTTCTGTGGCGACATCGTTTAAACGGATGCTGGCTAACAAATCTTGCCATTGTGTGTTCAAGGCTGAATCTTGGGGATTTTCTTGTCTGAGGGTGGCTAGTATTGTGATGGCTTCATGCCAAATACCATTTTGAGCATAGATGGCAAATTGTTCTAAAAGTGTGGCTGTTTGCAGTTCCTTGATAGTTGTTTGACTGAGGTTAACTCGTTTCACTACTCCTTCCACAAAAATAGGAGGTGATGGTTCTTTAGTCTCACAAGCAAAAGTCAAAAACCAACGGTATCGTTGATTGACAGCTAATTTGGGAGCATTAGCAGGTAAAGTCACACTAATGATTCCGGGATTTTTTGGCAGTGCTATTGGTTGGTTATACAATTCCTTTGATTGCGGCTGATCTTCTTGCAGGACAAACATAGAGGGAAGATTGTCTTTTTGGGAATACGGCACATAAAACCAAAAGGTTGGGTGTGGTGATGTAGTTAATGACCAAACATTGGTAATTGAAGATGGTTCTTTTGTATACGGTACTAAAGCCGTCAAATCTTGTTTGACTTGGGGACAAGAACCGCGTTTTGCACCTCCTAATACCCGACCTCCTGGTGGTGGATCTGCTGGTGGTTTAGGTGGATTAAAATTTACTGTTTGGGATACAGTTTTCATGTTGTGACTAGCCATTGGTATTGGTGTTGCCATTGGCTTTGGTGTTGCTGCTAGTGCTAGGGTTTGGCTGGCTAAAACACCTACATAGCCTAGAGTTAATCCGAGTGGTAGTTTCATCAGTTGTAAACTCCAGTTGTGTGAGGCTGAGACAGTTGAGTATATCTCTGTAGACTACTGTTTCAAGCGGTTAATTGTTCATTTTTTAAATTTTTGCCAAAACTTTGACGGGCAATTTTGGATGGCAATAGTAGTTGTTGTTCCTACTAGCAACCAAGCTGAAGGCACAAACGGCACCCATACACCCCAGATTAATAAACCAAGACACAGTAAATAAAGTATGCCAGAGGTAAGACCCAAGGCTAATGCCAACAAGGGTAGTCGCCGCCACCGCCAAACTAGCAAGCCACCAACCACAGACCAGCCCCAAATCCAAAGTATTTCCCATCCAAAAGGCCACACTGTCAGCAATGGTCGCTGATTTAAGACGGCACTAATAATTTGGCTAATCATGTGTGCTTGAACAGTAACTCCGGGCATTTGTGCGTCTAATCTGCTGTTGAATGGTGTTGCCCAATAGTCAGGAAAATCACCTTTAGCTGTCACCCCAATCAAAATAATTCGGTCTTTGATGGCGTTAGAGTTCATCGGACTCGATAAAATTTGGGTGAGTGTGACGGTTTCAGCAATTTTCTTGGTAGCGCGATAGTTGAGTAAGGTTTGACCGCTATTGGCATCAATGCCTTGATAGCCGCTACTACGAGATGATAAACGGGGAAAAATGGTATTACCTAACTGTAAATTTCCTTGGGGGGTAAATTTTGGTTGAATTCCCAAGGGTAAAAGATAACGAAATGCCAATTGTGTGCTGAACGCATAGTCAGCAGAACACAGAGATGCTGTTTCTGGGGTAAAAAACATCAAATGGCGACGCACCACTCCATCAGGATCATGAAGAAAGTCGCTGAATCCTTGCCGATTTTTGGGAATTTCTGGTGGTGGTTCAATGCCTTTGGTCATGACAGTTGAATCACTACCTTTACACACACCAATTAAATTATCAGTTTTTTGCAACCTTTGAGCTAGTTCTGGGAGTTCGGCGGGAAAATCACGATAAATATCTAAGCCGATCGCTCGCGGTTGGTATTCTTGTAATTTGATTAGTAAGGCATTGAGTGATTGATCAGATAAAGAAGTTCCCTTCAAAACCTGACCGCTACGGCGTTGGTTGACTAAATCAGCATCGTCAATGGTCACTATTAATAGTCGCGGATCTGACCCTTCATCGGGGCGCGATCGCATCATTTGATCGTAAGCTTGGAGTTCTGCACTTTGGAAAACTCCGAAAAACCGCAGCCCCAAAATTGCTAATGTCATAATGACACTAGAGGCTATGCCTAATTTCCAGTGCAATTTGGGGTATTGAGATTTACTTTTGATTGGGGGTGTGATTTGTCGCCAAGTTAGGGGGATTTGGGCAGGATTTTGACAAATTACTGGTAGCCATGTGGCACAGGGAAATCTATCTTCTAAGCCTTGCAAACGTTCCCTGGCTTGGCGGACTGCTTGATATAAAGATTCGCCCCCGGCAAAACTTGTTAAAAAATATTTCAAAAATTCTTGGGCTACTTGGTCGGGGACAGGTTCGCGCATAATCACCATTTGGGGAATATGCAGATCAGCTAATTCTCGCGCTAGTCCCAAACCATCACAGGAGTTAAAAATTGCTAAATGTAAGCCGCGTTCAATGGCTTGTTTGAGGGCGTATCTTAACTCGTGAATAGTCAAACTATCGGTTTTGTTTAAATAAATTCGTCCGGTGACATCATCTCCCTGACTAGAAGTGTGTCCCGCAAAGAATAAAATATCCCAATTTTGCCGCCAGAGAAAATCGTTTAATTCTTGACGCTGTGGTTCTACTAAAAAGGTGATATCGGCATTTTGACATTGTTGTAAAATGGCTAAATCTGCTTGGGTGTCAATGCCTTGACTGTTGCCAACAATGGCTAAAATTTTAACTTTTTGGTTTTGCGTGCGGAGTTGGGGGATGCTGTCGTAGGTTGGTGAGGCGATCGCTATTTCTGCTTTGGGATAACGTTCTAGTAATTCCCACAGATGCCAAGGTAATCTCTGCAATTGACTGTTATCTGTTTGTAAAATTACCCGCACCTCATCAGTAGGCATGAGTTTTTCTAGCCATTTCTCCCGCAGTGGGCGAAATTCTTCGGAACGCAACCAAGTATTAAAACGTGCCTGTAAAACATGGGCTAAATCTTGACAACTTTGGGTAATAGAAACATTTGTGACTTGAATTTTCTCAGCATCTAAGCGAAAGGTATTACCAATTTGACGATAACTTGATTGCCAACGGGTGTAGTATAGCGGCATTTCTGGGCATGGTGGTAGTCTACCAGTGATTTCTGTGGTTGGGCGATCGCTTTCTTCACCAATCTGAAGCGTCACAGCAAACCCTTGGTTAAAACTAACGTCTCCAAATTTCAAAACCACTAACTTAGCCATGACCAATAAAAAATTTTAAATTTTATCGCAAATTGCAGAGTAACAATTTAAATCTAGACCCTAGCCTCTAGCTTGTTTTTTCAAATCATAAATTGTTCTCTCACACTCATATCATTTAACGAAATTTCGACGCTAAATTGTTCTTGAATGTCTCCCCGAAATTGCAATTGAATGTAATTATCTGCGCTGCGAGCTTGGGCTTCTAAAAATACTGCGCCTGACTCATCTAATACTGTGAGTTTTACACCTTCTGGCAAATAAACTTGATTAGTTGTGGGGTGCAGTTGCAAACGAATACTGGTTTTATTTTCTTCTGGGCTAATTTCGACAATCAACATTAAGGGTTGATGAGCAATTTGAATACCCAAATCAATGAGTTTTGCTCTTTTAGTAGTTTGTGACTGTTGGTTAGCCGATGATTCTTCCGTAGTTACACTACCACGAAAAGCATAATTAGGTCTAGAATCTAACAATTCTCTTAAAGCTTCCACTGTTTGCCAGCCTGCATCCACTTGACCGATAAACCATTGGCTTAAATTTACTAAAGCTTTAGCTGGAGAAGCTTGTAATTGGGCGATGCGGTCAATTAATGCTTCTAGAGGTTGTAGTTGATGCAATGGTAAAAATTCATCATGCACACTCCGCATAAACCCTAATATATGGGCTTCATGGAGTGATTCATCTACTTGCACCACTACATAACCTACTCTGTCCTCCCAAGTTTCAGGCGGAATGAAACAAGTTTGTTCATTTAATTTGACTGGGCGACATTCTAAACGACCAACAGAGGTAATTTCTAGGTCAGCTACGTTACTACATAACTGCATTATTGGGTTCCAACTATCGCCAACGTTGCGGTTGGTGGGAATTTCCATTAATTGCAAATACTCATTCACCACCCAGACGGCTAATGTATTTAATCGTACTTGTTCCGCTTTGGTCGAGTTTGGTTGTTGATGGGCAAATCTTTCAGCCATCTTACAAGCGGCTTGAGTGATAGGCAACGTGATGCCTAAATCATCTACTCTCTGGGTGGTGCGAGTCATAATGTTATACCTAGTGTTCAGGACTGTGTTGTAGTATCTATCGCCCAGGCTCAATAAATTTATGCCACAAAATCAAGAAATAAAAGAAATATCCTGATATTTTTGTGTATTCATAAATTTGTGCTATTGCAAGGCAAAGATATATAAAGTTTGTATGAAGCGGTTGCTGTTAATTACAGAAAGATTTTCCCCGGATGTGGGGGGTTTGGCTAGGAGTGCGACAAGGTTGGTGGGAACGCTTTGTCAGTTGGGTGTAGCAGTTGATGTTGTTACCTGGAGTCGTTATCTACAACCGGGGGAAGTTCTACCACCGGAAAGTATAGATGGCAAATCCCGTGTTTATCGTATTGGGCTATACCGGAATTGGGATATGACTATGCCCCATACTTTAAATGTGCTGGAATGGTTGCATTCTTGTTGGCATTATGATGCAGTGTGGGGGCATTATGTATTTCCAAGCGGTTTTTTAGCAACTTGGTTTGGGGGAATGCAAGGAATACCCAGCACTGTTAGCGCCCGTGGTAATGATATTGATAAAGAAATGTTTCCCCCTGGTGATTTTGCCCGTTTGCAATGGACGTTGCAACAAACTCAAGTCATTACGGCTGTGAGTGCTGATATGTCGCGCAAAATTCAGCTATTGAGTGGAAGGGATGATGTGTTGGTGTTAAAAAATGCCGTAGATACAGAAATTTTTGCGCCTCAGTCGATAATCTGCGGTGTACAAACCAGTCAAATTACCCCCCTTAATCCCCCCTTTCCAAGGGGGGAAATAAGCAATCTTAGTTCCCTCCCCTTGGAAAGGGGAGGGTTAGGGTGGGGTAACAAGAGTGATACGATAAATGGCGTGTATACCGTAGAGTCGGCAGTAGGGAAAATTAATAAGGAATCTTTAGGAATTGCGCCAGAAGAAGTAGTATTAGGGTTTTGTGGAGAATTGCGGGAGAAGAAAGGACAGCAATTTTTATTAAATGCTTTAACCACAGTACGAAATCAGCGTCCAGCTTGTTTATTGATTATCGGTGAAGTAAGGGCTTCTCAGGAATCTGTGCTGCAAGTTTATGCAACTCAATACCCAGAACATGCACAAAGAATTATTATGACGGGACATTTACCTGATATTCAAGCTGTGGCGGCGCATTTACAATTGTGTGATGTGTATCTCCAGCCTTCACTGTGGGAAGGAATGCCAAATGCACTTTTAGAAGCAATGGCTTGTGGTTGTTGCTGTATTGCTAGTGATGCGGGGGGTATCACTGAAGTAATTACACATGGTGAAGATGGTTTTATTTTGCCGCGATCGCAACTGCATAAATTAGGTGAAGCTGTTTTAGAATGTTTGACAATGCCCAGCACCATCAAATCTCAAATTACTCAAGCTGCACGCGATCGCATCCTCAAAGAATATTCTATCCCTCAAGAACAACAGCGACTGCAAATTGTTCTCGACCGTCTTTTAAAAAACTAAGGGTGAAATCAAGTCAAAAGTCAAAATGCAAAATCAAATCAGCAAACTACCCTATCCCCCTTGTCTCCCTTGTCTACCTTGTCTCCCTTCTCCCCTTCCTCAACCCCCAACTCGGTATAAGCTGCAATTAAAGCCTCACCTGCCAGTTGCCAAGTATAATGCTGTTCTATTCGCCCTCTAGCATTAGCAGCGAGATAAGTTGCTAATTCTGGTTCATTTTGTAAGCGCAAGACTGCATCTTTTATAGCTTTGGCGGAACTGGGTTTAACTAACAAAAAATGTACGCCATCTTCTCCAAGTTCTCGCACTACTGGTAAATCACTAGCAATTACAGGTGTACCTGTCGCCATTCCTTCTAAAATCTTCAGTGGACAGCAGCCTTGAATTAAGTTGCGATCGTTTGGTGTTAAAGGTGCCAAAATCACATCAGCATGATGAATATATTGAACTAATTCTTGCTGTGATATTGGTTCTAGTATTTTAACCTGTTCAGCAACTTCTAATTTCACAGCCAGTTGTTTTAAAGTTTTAATTTGGTCATATCTGGCTTGTCCAATTACTGTTAAATCAGCAGGAATCTCGCGGTTGATTAAAGCTAAAGCTTCAATTGCTAAATTTACACCTTGCCACGGTGACAAAGTACCAAAATATATGAGATTGATAGATTGATTGTTTAAATTTTGGTTTTTTCCAGAGTAGGTAAATACATCCAAATCTACCCCATTAGGAATTACTCGAATTTTATTATCTGATATACCTCGACTTTGTAAATATTCTGAGGTAATACTACTGGGTGTGATAATTAAATCTGCTGCTGCTAGACAAATTTGCTCTTGAGTATATAACTTATGTAAAAGCTCTTGATCATCCACAACGTTTGGGTAGCGATATTTTAGCTCTATGGAAGGTAGTCCATTCACTTCAAAAATTAATTTTTGACAATATTTCTGTTTATTTTGTGCAATTACAAAGCCTTCATAAATTGAACGAATATGTATAACTTGAAATTGCTTGTCTTGCAACCATAATTTCAATAAATGACGAAAATTCAAAATTCGCTGAATCAAATTATCGCCGCAAGCAGCTAAAGCTGTGTGTGTAACTTGTGGATAAATCTCTTGACTATCTATACATTCTCTGGTTGGTGAAACTGTTACTAACTGGATGCCATCAAAAGCAGTTCCCAAAGCTTGAGCAAATGCTGTAATATGAATTGCTGCTCCTTTTGGTGCGGGTACAGTATCAAATGAAATATAAGCTATTTTTGATTGCTTCATAAATATATAGATGGCAGGTAGGCATTTTTAGCTAAACTTTCAATTAACCTATAGTAATCCTCAATCATTTGTGAAATTCTCTTTCTTTTCCTCTTTCTCTTTCTTTGTGTCCTACCCTTCGGGAAGCCGCTATCGCGTCTATGCGCCCTTTGCGGTTCGTTAAAAAGAATACTTTTTCACAACTCAAATAGGATTGCTATAGAATATAGTCGTGAATACCAACCTTACACATACTGCAAATATCAGATACAATTGCTCTATTTTGATAATTGAGTATAATCAAGGTAAAAGCAAAGTATAATTTATTAAAAAATATTTCAAAATATTGAAATAGATTGAAAAATTACTTTTTTTAACAAAAATCAAATAAATTCTATTAAAGCTGATTTAGTTGTAAATAATATGCCTATTGATGTAAAACAATTCCGGCAAAACTTGACTTATACAGCGCAAGCATCAATTAAGCAAGTAATAGCTGATTTGCAAGAGATAGCAGAGATTGATCACCTTGCCGAACTGAAACAAAAAGAATATGGCAAAAAGGCATTAAATTACTTTTGGGGAATATTAATTGCAGTTATTTTAATAATTGTTGGCTCTATTATTATACCTGATGCTCAATTATTAGGTGTGCTGATCCTCTTATTAACTTTAGCAATTTTTGGGCTGGCGATCGCTTTTATTTTGGCATTAGTCAAGCGGTCAAAGTTCGGTAGAATCAACGTGATTAATTATCGTTACCAATCTACACAAAAAATCTTACAAATGTTAGCGAGAGATATGGATACAAATGCAACTATTGATTTGCATCTATCTTTTAAAATAACTGAAAAAAACGAGCATAAAATCAGTACCACACCCCACCCTAGTAAAACTGATTGGAAAATAGATAATTATCAACATGAATGGATGAAAATTCAAGGACAGTTTTTAGACAAGACTCGCTTTGAATTATCTGCAACTTCTTTATCTAAAAAGCAATACGGCTGGAAACGTGGTAGCAGTGGTAAAAATAAATATAAATCAAAAATTAAATCTGGAGGATTAGATATTCACTTAAATATGGTCTATCCTCAGCGTCGCTATGGTGCAATCAAAGTTTTAAAAGACGAAATTGATGGAGCATTAAAATTACCAAAATTATCTAATCTGCGAAACTTAAGATTAACAGATAAATCTATGCAGCTTGCAGTTAGAATAGCCCCTAATGTCGCTGACAATCAAGAGGAAATATATCAAACAGTTACAGCGATGTTTTTAAGCCTTTATCAAGTGCTGAATCTAGCAAAAGCTTTGTCTAAATAAATACAGCATTTTTCAGTTGAGTACAGTACAAGTTTATATGGACTAGAGACTAGATGAATGTACTTTATTGGAATGAAAAACGCAATAATACAAACTGTTAGTAGTAGTATCTATAGCAATCCTAAAATAATTTATAAACCTCTTTCTCCCTTGTCTACCCTGTCATCCTTGTCTCCCTTGTCTCTGTTGTTCACATATCAAATAGAAATACTATAGTGATCAAGATACTACAATAGACTGATAATGATTAAACAAACTTAAAAGCAGGTGAAATATGCAGTTAGAAATCAAACCACACCATTACACACCTGAAGAATATTTAGAACTGGAAGAGAAAGCAGAATTTAGGAATGAATATCGTGATGGAGAAATTATTCCCATGACTGGTGGTACTACTAATCATAATAAAATCGCTTTGAATTTAGCTGTATTTCTAAAAATGATATTGAAGGCTCAAGATTATGAAATATATATCAGTGATGTCCGCTTATGGGTTCCTCGATATCGCCAGTATACTTATCCAAATGTGATGGTAATTGCTGGAGAACCTGTGTATACAGGAACAAATACGACTACTGTGATGAACCCTTGTTTAATTACCGAAGTTTTATCAAAATCACCTAAAAACTATGACCAAGGTGATAAATTTACTTATTATCGCTCAATTCCTGAGTTTAAGGAATATATTTTAATTGACCAGTATAACTATCATGTTATGCAGTATGTTAAAACTGCTGAATGTCAATGGTTATTTACTGAGACTGAAACTCAATCAGCAACTTTATCGATTCAAACACTTAATGTTGAAATTGCATTGAGTGATATTTATGAACGAGTTAATTTTACGGACAACAATGAAGAAAGCTAAACTAAATCTATGAAGAATAGAGTTTTAAAAATTGCAACTTTAGTTTTTTTGATTACCGCTATTTTAGGCTGTAGCAATGCAAGTAACAAGACTGTAGAACAGCCAAATCAAGTAAATAGTCCTCCTGTGGCTGAAAATACAACTAATGTAGCCACGCGGACTGATAAAATTAAAATTAAAACCGAAACTGGGACAGATTTATTTGAACTTAAGCCGCAAGCAGATGGCGCTAAATTAGTTGATGGAAAAGAGCAAGAAATAGCTAGAATTAAATCAGAAAAATCTGGTAAATTAAAATTTAAAAATCCTGCGGATAAAACTTTGGGTTATGTAGTTACGGAAAAAGGGTCTTGGAAGTTAGAAAATTCTAGTCAAAACCAAGATTTATATAGTTTGAAAAAACAGAGTAATGGTGATTATGGCTTAGAAGATGGAGGGAAAAAATTAGTTTATCAGATTAAATCAAATGATCAAGGTATCGAAATTTTAAAACCTAATAAACAGCTAGTTTATCAAATTAGAATTAAAGAAGGTAAGACGGCTTTAAGAAATCCATCAGGTAAAACCGTGTTTTATACCAAATCAAGCATTTCACCAATTGCATTTGCTTGTTTTGGGTTCGATGTTCTCAACCGCGAACAGCAAGCAGCCTTAGCTTATGCAGTCAATTTAACAGGAGGACAATAGACTTTGCAAATACAGCTAACTTGGATAGATCCAAATACAGGCGATCGCAGAGAACCAGTCTTAGAAACTCCAGTGGCTATTGGTAAACAATTTAATGCCATGCCACAGCAAATTTATGAACAAAGAGTTTCTCGAATAGTTATCGAGGATGACTTAATTGCAGATTACCATGCTTTGATTGACTGGCAAAATCAAGAGTTGATAATTATTAACCAAAATACAAATAATTCTATCAAAATTAATGATACTCAGTTAACTAATGGTATCTTGCAAAATGGCGATCGCATTCAAATTGGCAGTTGTGAAATTGTCGTCAACTTTGCCAATCTAGGAGAGTGCGATCGCATGGTAGGCTTTTTATTTAAACGCCGTTGTGGACGCACCGATAGAACCAACTGCCCTGACTGTAATACATCTTATGATGATGATTATGCCTATTATCCCGAATATGGTAGTTACCGTTATTGGGGTAGTAGTTACTATCATGACCGCGATAACTATTCATACAACCACGAAACAGGTAATGTAGACTTTACCGAAGCTGATGCTGTCAGTTTTGAAGCAGAAAGAGATAGTGATTTTGAAACCAATATGGGAGCAAGTTGAATGTGAAGGGGGTGGGGAGTGGGGAGTAGGGAGTAGGGAGTGGGGAATTATTAGTTAATAAAAAATGACAAATAACAATTGACAAACACTTGGTTAATTTACGCCCTTGGGGGTGGTTGGGGACATTTAAATCGGGCTTTGGCTTTGGGGAGAATTGCCGCTAAAGATAGAAAAGTTACGATTATTACTAACAGCCCCTACGCCTTAAAAATTAATCATGAAAATTGCATAGTAAACTATATTTCTGAACAGGCTGGTTTTTCTGCAACTTGTCAGCAAGTACGAGAAATCATCTTGAATACTCAATGCGATCGCCTAATTATAGACACTTTTCCTAGAGGCTTAGGCGGTGAACTCGCAGACATCTTACCGCAGTTGCAAGCCATACCACGCATTTTAATTCATCGAGATATCAACCCAGAATATGTAACCGCCAAAAATTTGCGATCTTTTGTCGCCCATAACTACAATACAGTGATTGTTCCCGGCGAAGGGCAAGATTTACCCTTGGCTGACTTACCAAATGTGCAGCATACAGCCCCTTGGTTAATTCGCAATTGTGAAGAATTACCGGATAGAATGAGTGTGCGATCGCATATTTTCAAAGTTAACCCAGATATCAAAACGATTTTAGTTTGTGCAGCCGGGAACGCTTCAGAATTGTCTTTCTTTGCCCAACTCACCCTGCGCTTACAGCAAAGTTTCCCCCATTGTGCGGTGAGAATTTTAGCCGCTAATTGTCCCGCAGATATTCCCGAAACTTTATGGATATCACACCATCCAGGAATTGAATGTCTAGCGGCTGCTGATATTGTTGTTGGTGGCGCAGGATATAACACAGTTTACGAATGTGCGGCTGTGGGTGTACCTTTGGTAGCATTTGCCTTGAAAAGATTGTACGATCGCCAAGCCAAAAGAGCTAATCAAGTTTACAGGGTACAAAATATACAACAGGCCATTACAACCGTCAGCACACTTTTAGACAGAATAGAGGTGACAAGAAATTTGTCTATGCCAAGTTATATTAACGGTGCTGTCCAAGCACTACACTACATCTCCGCTTGAAATTCTCCTTGAAACTAACCTTGTGGTAGCAATCTTGCAGAAGCTTAGGATAGAGTTTTAGCCAAGCCATAAACAATGGCCATGTGTGGATCACTGCTACACCTGCGATCGCCGGTTGATCCAGCGAAAATAGTCAAAGTTACAACAAGTTTGAAGTTCAAGGAAGTTGTGATTAACCTACGCTTTGCCACCTCTGCTGATTTGGATCTGCTACGAAATTGGGATGAACAGCCTCATGTGATGGCTTCAGATCCTAACGATGACTGGAACTGGGTAGTAGAACTGGAAAAAACCCCTGATTGGAGAGAGCAATTGATTGCTGAAATCGATGGTCGTCCCATTGGATTTATCCAGATCATCGATCCGGCTCGTGAGGAAAGCCATTATTGGGGAGATGTTGCAGAAAATCTGCGGGCTATCGATATCTGGATTGGGGAAGAGTCAGATTTAGGCAAAGGCTATGGAACAAAAATGATGCAGTTAGCCCTGGCTCGATGTTTTGCCGAGCCATCGGTAGCAGCTGTAATTATTGATCCACTTGCCAACAATACCCGCGCCCACCGCTTTTATGAACGTTTTGGCTTCCAATTTGTTGAACACCGAAGATTCGGTGAGGATGAGTGCTTTATTTATCGTCTTAACCGACTAGACTGGCAAAATAACAGCCCTGCTGACCATAGCAGTTCATGATAATGATCGATTTCTTTTAAATATCTACATTAAGCATTTAATTGAATTTACTTTACCAGTCGTTATAGAAGAGTTATAAGTTATAAGTTATGAGTTTATACCTTAACTTTTAAGCATTACCTGTACTGAATCGTGAATCTAACTCGACTGATTCCCATTTTTGATAATTCCGTTACTAGCTGGGCTGTAGAGGCGCGGCTGTTGCGTTGGTTAACCTTGATTTGGTTATTTTTTGGGTTAATTGTGCTGTATTCAGCATCTTACCCAGTTGCCGACGCGCGTCAAGGTGACGGATTATATTATTTCAAACGTCAGATTATCTGGGTGATAGTTTCCCTAGTTATCTTCAATTTTATTGTGAATCTGCCGTTACGCAAAATTTTGCGGGTATCTCATTGGTTTTTAGGACTGTTTTTACTGTTAATTTTCGTGACTCTTGTCCCAGGGTTAGGTAAAAAAGCGTTTGATGCAGCGCGTTGGATAGCCATTGGCCCCATCCCTATCCAACCATCAGAATTAATCAAACCTTTTTTAGTGTTGCAAAGTGCCAGACTTTTTGGACAATGGGAACAAATACCTGGGCGAGTGCGTTTGACTTGGTTGTTAATTTTTGGGTTGGTACTTTTGGGCATTCTTGCCCAACCTAACTTGAGTACAACTGCACTTTGCGGGATGACAATTTGGCTAATTGCCTTAGCGGCTGGACTACCTTATAAATATTTAGCCGGCACAGCAATAGGCGGAGTATTATTAGCCGTACTCAGTATTAGCATCAAAGAATATCAGCGCAAGCGGGTAATGTCTTTTCTCAATCCTTGGGCAGATGCAACAGGTGATGGCTATCAGTTAGTTCAAAGTTTACTCGCTGTTGGTTCTGGACAAACTTGGGGCGCTGGCTATGGCTTTTCGCAGCAAAAACAATTTTTCTTACCCATTCAAGATACTGACTTTATTTTTGCTGTTTTCGCCGAAGAATTTGGTTTTGCAGGTGGTATCGCCCTGCTGCTGATGTTAGCAGTGTTTACCACTTTGGGATTAATTGTGGCGATGAAAGCCAAAAATCCCGTTAATCGTTTAGTGGCGATCGGTGTCACTATTGTGATGATTGGACAATCTTTATTACATATCGCCGTTGCGACAGGCGCTTTACCAACTACAGGCTTACCTTTACCCATGTTTAGTTACGGTGGTAATTCGATGATTGCTAGTTTAGTTGCTGCTGCATTGTTAATTCGAGTAGCCAGGGAAAGTAACGAAGCTGAAGTTGTACCTTTACGCCGAACTCCATCGCGGCGAAAGTTATATAGGTGATAGGTTATTGCCAAGATTCGCCATCATTAATTTATAGAATATCTCAGAGTGGGTGCGATCGCACCCACTTCTTTTTTACAAATTTTCTACTTTTAACTGCGTGTCTGTGTTTTGCCATGCGGTAATAAATTCAGTCTGCGTCAATTTAGCTGCATCATCTTTACCTTGGGCTTGCAAACTTGCTTGCAAACCAAACAAAGACCTTCCATTATGGGGATACTTTTCTAAATCAGCACGAAACACTTTCTCGGCTGTAGCATAATCACCCTTGGCTAACAGCACACCCCCTAATGCTTCTCTGGTGGGCAAATACCAATCTGGTGGTTCTACATAATCAAGGGCATCTTCCGCTACTACTGCTTGTTCTAAGTATCTAATTGCCAAATTGTAGTTATGATTAGCTTTGGCAATTTTGCCCTCCAGAACTTTTTGCGCGATATAAAGAATGCGATTAGCTGGAGTAAAGCCAATAGTCACCCCAGGCGGAAGTTTTTGGATTGCAACTTGTAAGGCGCTGCTTTCATCCGCCGCACTTTGCAGATTGCCTGTAGCTGTATAAGCTAAACCTTGGGTAAAATGCCAAAGTGCTGTGGTTGTTGGCAAAGTCGCATCTGGTGGTGGAGTGTGTAAAATTGCATCCCAATCATTGAACCTGGACTGTATCAGCATTTTACTGCCCAAAAATCCCTCAACCAGAGGTATGTGAGAACCCAGAGAATTAGCGTGGGCAATTAATTTATCAGCAGCTTGGAGTGCATCTTGATATCTACCCGCCATACTACTAGCCACCATGAGAAAATGTACATTGTGGCTAAAGTACATTTGGGCATAAAATCCCTGAATTTTATTTTTACTGATATAAGCAGCATCCTCGGCGATCGCTTGTGCATTTGATCGCATTGCCCCTTGATAATCTCCCACACGAAAATAAATATGGCTAGGCATGTGTACCAAATGTCCGGCGGCGGGAACGAGTGTTTCCAACCGTTTTGCACTGGCGAGGGCAAGTTCTGGATGCAGAGACGCTTCTACCGCATGAATATAGTAGTGATTTGCCCCCGGATGATTGGGATTTCGTTGCAAGACCGATTCTAAAACAGCGACAATTTCTGTTGTATCTGCTTGCGGCTGACCATCATGTGTCCAAAGTTGCCAGGGATGCAAATCCATCAAACTTTCTGCAAACAAAGTGGCTGCATCCAAATCATCAGGATATTTTTGGGTGAGATTTGCCATCGCTTGGGCATAGTCCACCTGTAATTCCTGCAAATCTGCATCAGGATTGGCAGCATAACGCTTTGCCAAAGCCGCAATATAATCTTGTTCGGGAACTGGTGCTTTCTCTGCCAGTGTCAAAGCTTGTTGTATTGCCTGATATGCCGTTTGTTCCTTTTCAGTAGTAATAACGGCGTTTATATTCGGCCCTAAAGCTAAAGCAATACCCCAGTAAGCCATTGCCATTTCTGGGTCAAGTTCCGCCGCGTGTTCAAAAGAACGCACCGCTTCATCATGATTAAAGCCGTAAACTAAGTTTAATCCCTGGTCAAAAAACTGTTGTGCTTCAGGATTTTGGGTGGAAACTGGATGATGATAAGTCCCCAAGCCAGGAATTAAGTTATGTGAGGGTTTTGCTTCTGCAAGTACCTCACTGGGAAAGATGAACGTTAGTATGAGTACCCAAACTATTAATAAGTATCTCATAGCAAGATTCCCATTTTTGATTACTATTTAGTATTTAGATTACAGTGACTGGAAAAGAATATATGCGTCTTGTATGAGTCAGAATCGCGATCGCTTTTCCCCGCCTTTCATCACATTTATTCAACTCTTATTTCTCTGAAACCTCTGTGCCTCTGTGGTTCGTTATTCCTCTAAAAACAAATAAGGTTCCAGAATGCTCATACCTGAAACCTTTAATTTATAGCTTTTTTACACTTAGTGCGGATGAAAGGACTTGAACCTTCACTCCTCTCGGAACTAGAACCTAAATCTAGCGCGTCTGCCAATTCCGCCACATCCGCATCAGTCAACTACCCTAGTATAGCATATTCTTCCAGGAAGAGAAACACTAAAAGGATGAAGTTTAAATAATTAATTATCAGGACTTAGGCACAAAGATTATTCGTGGAGATTGGGTGTATGGGTGTAAGAATTTTGAATAAGTACACCCCTATACCCCTAAACCCTCACCAAAACCCTTGATTTTTCGTTTTGATGCGTTAGTCCTAATTATGTATACTTCACCCTCATAACATTCCCAAGAATGCTAGATAACTCCCACACGGGGTAGGCGATGCTTGAACCCACACAAAATTTCCCAAGAAATTGTATTTAATTGTGCAGCCCAATCATCAGCTGTGATTTGTTCTTTTCCTTGGTCGCCTAGTAAGGTCACAATTTCCCCTTCTTGAATCTCAGGAAGCTGGCTAATATCAATCATTAACTGATCCATTGTAATTGCGCCAATTTGCGGTACTCGCTGACCACGCAACAACACTTCCATCTTGTTAGAAAGGTTACGTGGTACACCATCCGCATACCCAATAGCCACAACAGCAATACGCATTTCTCTATCAGCCACAAATTGATGACCATAGCTAACACCAGTTCCAGCCGCAATCGTTTTCACCTGGGTAACTCGCGCTTTTACTTGTAAAACAGGCTTTAAGTTAATCTTGCGTTGTAAATGTGGTGCAGGCGCAAGACCGTAAACCCCTAAACCCACTCTGACCATATCGTAGTGCAGTTGGGAATCTGCTAGGGTGGCGGCGGTGTTGGCTAAGTGCAAGCTCGGAATTTTGATGCCGATTTTTTGAATTTGGGCGATCGCCGTTTTAAATCTGCTATGCTGTTCTGCCATAATTGCCGGATCAGGACTATCGGCAGTCGCTAAATGGGAGTAAACACTGGCTATGGTCAAATGTGGTAAGCGTTCTACTAACTGCACAAACTCGGCTGCTACTTGCCAATCAGTCCCTAACCGTGACATTCCTGTGTCCAATTTAATATGTACAGGTACAGGAGAACCGTAGTTAATTGCTTCTAAAATATTGGAAAAAATTAAAGCTTGTTTAGGACTGCACAACGTCGGCTGGAGTTTCCAATGGGCGATCGCATGAATTTGTTCTGGTGTCTGGGTTGCCCCTAAAATTAATATGGGTGCTTGTATCCCTGCTTCTCGTAATTGAATCCCTTCGGGGACTGTCGCCACCCCTAACCAACTCGCACCTGATTGTAATGCTGTTTGCGCGACTGTAACTGCACCATGCCCATAAGCATCAGCTTTTACTACCGCCATCAACTGAGTACGTGGTGATAACAACTGTTTTAGTTGCTTGACATTGTGTGACAACGCCTCTAGGTCAATTTCTACCCACGCACGCTGGGAAAACCACGCATAGGTGTCACACTGTTGATTAGATGCAATACCCGTCATTTGATCACGACTCAGCATATTTCCGTTCTCCTATCACACCACCACTAATAGATATTCATACTCATATAAACTACTTCCGTGTTAATTGAAAAGTTTTTCTTAAGACCAATTGAATGTTTAGATCAGAAGTATTTGAGTTTGGGAAAGATCATCAACCCCAGTTAATAAAAATTTACAGGTGTTGCTTAATACCGCAAATTTCTGCCCAAAATCAGGCTAACTGGTGATTTATCATCAAAATTGTGCTGTGCAACTTAACTTTTCCGGCTCTTATTTTCAAATTTCTAATTTAAATACAACAATTATTCAATTATTCCGGAAGTATAATTTATTCTCATCTCCCAAGGAGAAGAGAATCGTGTTAATATATGTAAAACTAATACCTTGAGCGTTAATCAATGGGGAAGGTTTTAGTCTTAAACGCCTCTTACGAACCGCTTAATATTACGAGCTGGCGACGTGCTGCGGTTTTGTTAATTAAAGGCAAAGCAGAACGAGTCGAACACAACGGCAGACTACTTTACGCGGGTTTTCCATTACCAACGGTAATCCGCCTACGTCATTACGTGCGTGTTCCCTATAAGGAAATGCCTCTGACTCGCCGGAACCTCTTGCACCGTGACGGTCACACTTGTCAATATTGCGGCTATACAGGGGATGAGTTGACGTTAGATCATGTCATACCGCGATCGCGTGGTGGTGGCGATACCTGGGAAAACATCGTTACGGCTTGTGTCCGTTGCAATGTGAAAAAGGGCAATCGCACGCCTCAAGAAGCCCACATGCTACTGCGTCATCTACCCCGCCAACCTTACAGCAGCCTCTATTTTGAGGTTAGTAAGCATCTTAAAAGTGGGCTGCATCAAGAGTGGCAAAAGTATGTGATAGGTCTTTGACACTAATAATTCCACCCTAGTTAGCACAGCCACAATGACTGATTGTTGGTGTGATGGTTTTGTTTGAGTTGGGGCAACAGTAGGTTAGATTGCTCACATACTACTATGATTGGTGTTGCATCCTATACAGGAGTTGCATCTGCTTATGGGTATGACCCGACAGTAGCTGCAAAAGTAGTGTGCTGGCATCTGCCTAAAGAATTCAACAGTCTTTTATTGTATATCCATAAACCAAAAAAATCTAGACTTGAGTCAAAAATTCTCTCCAACTGAGAGAATGGTCTAGGGAAGGGAAAAATTAGAGTTTGATCACAAAGCTGAAACATTGATTTTCTGCCGTTATATGTAATTTGGCAGAACTTCATAAAATTTTGCCGGGTTATCTTGACAAAAAATACACCAAGATACGTATCCCAAGTATTCTATATTTTTGCGAAGATCAAGATGTGTGGCTAAATCAGTAAAACCCTGATTGTAACTTTCTCAATCAATCCAGCCTCACACTTAACAAAGATGTTTTCTATGCAACTAAATTCTTCCTTGAAGCAGTCAGAGAGTTTTTCATTGACCACAGAACCCAATCCAGAAGATGCTGAGGTAGACCACCAAGAAGTAGTTGAACTACCTCTGAATCGGCCATCCTTACCAGCATCTACCAGCGATGGGGTGAGTGTTTATCTCAGTCAACGTAACAATTCCTTAACTTTTCAAAAAGCAGAGGAACTACAAAAGACCTTATTAGCCCATAGACATGAGCGCCAGCTAATTATTTTGCAGGATTTTCCTGACCCTGATGCGCTCTCATGTGCGTGGGCTTACCAGCTAATTGCTCAACAATATGATATTAAGTGTGAAATTATTTATGCTGGGACGTTGAGCCATCAGGAAAATATTGCCTTAGTCAAGCTGACAAATTTACCTGCACAGCGTTGGACACCGCAAAACGTCAAATCTAAAGATTTGTCTTGTTATCAAGGTTTTGTACTCATTGATAACCAGGGAACCACCAGTCAGTTATTAGCGACTGTACAGCATTCAGGCATACCCTTAGTAGCAGTGATTGACCATCACAGCTTACAATCAGAACTTAAATCAGAGTTTGTTGATGTCCGTCCTTATGTCAGAGCGACAGCAACGATTTTTACTCAGTATTTGCAGTCAGGTTTATTGGCTTTAGACAGCAGCATTAGCCAACACGTAAAATGTGCTACAGCCTTGATGCACGGCTTGAGATCGGATACAAATCGACTGATGCAAGCACAAGAAGAAGATTTTATGGCGGCTGCTTACCTGAGTCGATTTTATGATGCTCAATTATTAAACGCGATTCTCCAGGCGAACCGTTCTAAGCGAGTGATGGATGTAATTGAGCGATCGCTAAAAAATCGTATAGTGCAGAATAACTTTTCTATCGCCGGCGTTGGTTATCTGCGCTACGACGACCGCGATGCGATTCCCCAAGCGGCTGATTTCTTAGTCACAGAAGAAAACGTCCACACCGCAGTAGTTTACGGTATTGTTCACGATGAAGACGATGAACTCGAAGTTGTCATCGGCTCCCTGCGAACCACCAAACTCACCCTCGACCCCGATGAATTTATCAAAGAAGCCTTTGGTCAAGACAGCACCGGACGCTTTTTTGGCGGTGGTAGAACCAGTGCGGGTGGTTTTGAAATTCCAATGGGTTTCCTCTCAGGTAGTAACGAAAATCCAGCCTACGCCAAGATGAAATGGGAAGTTTTTGACGCTCAGATTAAACAGAAATTACTGAAGTTAGTTAACCCTAAAGATAACCCCATTCAGTCAGAGTAAATCTTGCGATTGAAGACAGGATAAAGTTGAACTTAATTTAAATTGGCAGCCAGAAATTTATTTCTTGGCTGTTTATTTACTTTATGCTATGAACTTGAGTAAATCGGACACCATTTACTTTTCGCTGCTATGGGACTCATATTTGATTTGGGAAAAAAATCAGTACATTCAGATCAGCCTTCTGTCCTACTCCCGACTCCCCATTCCCTATTCCCTACCTACACAAATAAATTCAGAAATCAAACCGGATTCCCATAGACTATTCCATCAGTTTAATTTGTTGATTAGCTGTGGTTTGCGCCTTTAACATTGCTTGCTGTAATGATTGTTGTCCCAACAAAGCACTGACAAATTGATTATCAAAATTATTCATAATAGCTGCGGGATATTTACCAACTTGCCACGGTGTTGCATAATTCACCCCTGCAACCAATGGTTTTCGCAGAATATCTTTGTCATAGCCTAATTTTTGTGCTATCGATTTTCTGGTTGGTAGTGCAAATCCTGTAGCTGTCCATTTTTGCATTCCGGCTTTACCAGTTAGGTAAGAAATTAATTCCCAAGCTGCTGCTTTTTGCTGAGATTGCTTGTTCATCACATAGGCAACAGTAAACACCATTGTGCCTTTTTGATTGTTAATGGTGGGTAATTCTGCTGTGGCAAATTCCAGTTGAGGGAAAGTTTCTTGGAGATAAGGAATCGCCCAGTTACCTTCAATCACCATTGCGACTTTACCCTGTCCAAACATTTCGCTACCTGAGTTTGTCCCAACATCAGATTTTTGGGCGGATGATTTATCTTTTTGATACTGGTCGATAACTAATTGTAAACCTTGTAAACTTTGTTCGCTGGCAAAGGTAGCGTAACCGTTCTCATCAATAACACGTCCATTAAAGGCTTTAATTTTATATACTTGTCGTGCTAATTCAGGTAATTCACCAAAACCATATTTGTTGAGCTTGCTTGTTAGTTTTTGGGAGTAAGAACGCAGTTCTGACCAATTTGTTGGAGGACTATTTAAGCCCACCGCATTCAAAGATTTTGTGTTATAAAAAAGAGCTAATGTAGAATAGTCTTTTGGTAGCCCATAAATATGGTTTTGATATTTAAAGCTATCTAACAGGGTAACTTCAAAGTCTTCTATGTCAAATTCTGGTTGAATGTAATTATCTAAAGGTTCCAAAACATTTTGACTCATCAAAAAAGGCGCTTCCAGTGCATCAAGATAAAATACATCAGGGGCTGCGTCTCCAACCAAACGGGTTTTGATGACATCCATATATTGGTCGGAAATAACTTCATATTTAACTTTGATGTTGGGATGCTGGGCTTCAAAGTCTTGTAGAACTTGTTTTAATAGCTTTTGCTCAACTTGAGAACCAGCCCAGCCACTCAGTTTAACGGTGACTGCTTTGGTTGTTGTTAATGGTAGCTGGTGACAGCTAATAAAAGCGATCGCCATCACTAGAACTACACCCAAAAATTTCCCCAAGTTGATTCTTTTCACAGATGGATGACATAAGTTTTCACTTCACTTATATCGTCTGTTGCTGAAGACAGATGTTTAATAAATCTGAATTTTTGTTGAGAATAAGCAAGATAAAATAACAAAAAATTATAACCAAAACTGCGCTGAGGTGCGTTACTTCAAAAACAACTATGGATTCTGTTCAGCTTGAAACTGCTGCTTCTCTGACTCTGGAAACTCTGGAAATACCCCAGATTGTTACCCCACCAACTACTCTTGTTCCAACTCCAAAACCTGCTTTTCGTTTTCCCAAGGATGCTATTCGGACTAGTTTACGCGCCTCTACAGTGGATGCTGTTTTAGCAACAGTTTTTTCGATAACTACAGGCGGTATTTTACTTAGCAATTTCCTTGTGGAATTAGATGCTAGTCCGGTGGTGTTTGGGTTGTTATCTTCTATACCCATGTTGGTGAATCTGATTCAGCCTTTGGGTGCTTATTTATCAGAACGTACTACTAGCCGTTTTCGCTATGCGCTGGGGATATACGGAACATCTCGATTATTGTGGCTCATTTTAGCGATCGCTATTGCTATCTTTAGTTGGGGCAGTATCACTTCTCAACAGTTAGTTGTATTAACCTTGTTGATTGTTTTAGCCACTCATCTTTTAGGCGGGTTGGGGTGTGCATCTTGGATGAGTTGGTTAGCCATAATTGTTCCCCGAAGATTGCGCGGTAGGTATTTCGGGATTCGTAACAGTGCGGTTAGCTTGACTAATTTAATTTGTATGCCTTTGGCTGGTTTAATCGTATCTCATTGGGATGGTGGAAATATTCAAGGCTATGGAATAGTGCTGTTAATTGGGGTGATATTTGGCATTGTTAGTATTGGTTGCCAATATTTCAAAATAGACATCAATCCTCAATTGCAAAATTCTTTAGCTTCCATATCTCCAAACAACACAACAGATGAATTAGTTACGTTACCTACTATTAGTATTTGGAAAAACTACAATTTTTTAATATTTCTGATTTATATCAGTTTATGGATGTTTGCTGTTCATTTGAGCGCACCCTTCTTTAACCTTTATATGTTAGATACTTTGAATATAGATGTTAGTTGGGTAACGCTGTACGGCAGTTTACAGGCTGGCGCAAATTTATTGATGCTGATTTGGTGGGGCAAATTAGCAGACCGGGTAGGCAATTTGCCTATTTTAATTTTTGTGGGAATTTTGGTAGGGCTGACACCAATTTTGTGGTTGGGAATTAATGCCAGTCAACTTGATATTTGGCTATGGTTGCCACTTTTACATATTTTGGCTGGCATAACTTGGGCAGCAATTGACTTGTGTAATAACAATTTGCAACTAGCGATCGCACCCATGAAAAATCAGTCAATTTATTTTGCGATCGCGGCTGCGGTTGCTGGTGCTAGTGGCGCTTTAGGCACAACTATCGGCAGTTTTATCGCTCAATTTGCCCTGTGGGGCGGCTTACTTGGCTTATTCGCCCTCTCTGGCTTGTTGCGCCTAGCTGCACTTGTACCACTGTTTTTTGTGCAAGAACCAGGAAGGTAAGGGAGTTGGGAGTTGTGAGTGGGGAGTTATGTATTTGTTCTTGCGATCACCCTATTCCCTACTCCCTATTCCCTACTCCCTCATTACTCAACTGCTGTAGAACTCAACGTCATCGACTCCCACAGCATCATCGAAGGGGCTGTTGTAACTGGTTGATGTAAAGCAATTAGCTGTGCTAAAGTTTTCTTTAACTGAGTACGAGGCACAATCTCGTCTACAAAGCCATGCTTGAGTAAATCTTCCGCAGATTGAAAATCTTCTGGTAATTTTTCGCGGAGGGTTTGCTCAATGACGCGCCGACCAGCGAAACCGATTGTAGATTTGGGTTCTGCCAAAATAATATCGCCTAACATGGCAAAACTAGCGGTTACGCCGCCTGTGGTCGGGTTGGTCAATACGGGAAGGTACAATAATCTGGCTTCACGATGGCGGTCTAAAGCTGCGGAGATTTTTGCCATCTGCATCAGGGAAAGCATACCTTCCTGCATTCTCGCACCGCCAGAGGTGCAGACAATAACTACAGGGTAACGTCGTCCGGTGGCTTGTTCAATTAAGCGGGTGATTTTTTCGCCAACAACGGAACCCATACTACCACCCATAAACCGGAAGTCCATTACTCCCAAGGCTACAGGCATTCCGTTGATTTGTCCTAAACCAGTTTTTACCGCATCTACAAGACCGAGTTTTGTTTCCATTTCCCGCAGGCGATCGCTATAAGGTTTGCGATCGCGAAATTGTAAGGGGTCGGTCGGGCGCAAATGCTCATTTATCGGTTGCCAAGTATTGCTATCTATCAATTGGCGGATGCGTTCATCACTATCTACCCGATTATGATGTCCACATTCGACGCAGACCATTTGATTAGCTCTCAAATCTTTTGTATAGGTTAAAACACCACACTGAGAACATTTATGCCATAGCCCGTCAGCAATTTCCCGTTCTTGTCGTTCCAGGTTGGTAGAGCCTGATTTTTTTCGATTTGCAAACCAATCAAACAGAGACTTTAAACCGCGTGATTCTTCGTTGTTTGCCATTTTTATCTTATTCAAGTGGGGTATGGGTCAAAAACAGTCATTGGTCATAAATCATCTGTCATTAGCCAAGGACAGATGCTTCATGACTACGTAACCAAAATTACGCTTATAAGCAATTCAGACCTTATTTTGCATCTTTGGTTGCCAGCTTAACGAAAATGCTTATACCAATACAAGTCTCTCGCGGATATGATTTTGTAAATGTATTAGTCAAGTCAAGTCCATTGGAACACCAACTCCCGAAAAAAAGATGCTGTTACCCAACCCTAGCGGCAATCTACTGTTTCCATATTTTGTAAATAATTTTGCTAGTTTCTGAGCAGTTAGCATCTGTGGCTTTAGTCTTGCCAAAGGGTCGCTTTCGTTAAGAGGGTAATACAAGTCACAGTGTTGATAATATTATCAAAAGGTGAAGCGGCAATGGGGTAATGACCGTTACAGTCATTAATAATCGTCAGTGCTTGTCTTAAACAGGACACAAAAAGCGCGTAAACAATCTTAATTATATTATCTTATCAGGCGATCGCTTGCAGGTTACAGAATATTCAACTTGCGATTGGCTAGAGTGGGGCGATCGCATGAGAGAAGAACAAAGCTGTAACCCAAATCCCGGTGGAAGTCAGAGAAATAGGCATACCAATGGCAAGTTTGATTGAAGTTGTTGGAGGTAAGTCAGAGCAATTATTAACAGGTTATAACGTCTCAACTGCCAAGCTTTTAGCTCAGGTAAAAAAGTCACCTTGACAGGGCTAGGGTACAGAGGTATGGGGGTGTATGTATCTAGAACCCTTACACCCCTTCACCTCTAAACCCTCATATTAACCTACACATTAAATAGGAATAACATGACATCTCCTTCTTGGACAATGTACTCTTTTCCTTCACTTCTAACTAAGCCTTTTTCTTTTGCACTTTTCATCGAACCACTTGCTACTAAATCATCGTAAGCAACGGTTTCGGCGCGAATAAATCCGCGTTCAAAATCAGAGTGAATCACACCTGCGGCTTGGGGTGCAGACATACCAGCATTAATTGTCCAAGCGCGGCTTTCTTTGGGGCCGCTAGTGAAATAAGTCCGCAAACCTAACAAGGTGTAAGTCGCGCGAATCAAAGATTTTAAACCGCCTTCTTTCACACCTAAAGATTCTAAGAAATCTGCTTTGTCTTCTTCAGCTAATTCCACTAATTCTGCTTCTACTTGAGCAGAAACAATGACGACTTGAGCATTTTCTTGTGAGGCAATTTGTCGGACTTTTTCGACAAATTCATTACCTGTAGCTAAGTCATCTTCTGAAACATTGGCAGCGTAAATAATCGGTTTACTGGTGAGCAGTCCTAACCCTTGAATAATGGCTGCTTCTTCTTCATTTAAACTGACTTGACGGACAGATTTACCTTCGTTTAAGGCTGCTACTAATTTTTCGAGAACTGTAATTTCAAACTGAGCATCTTTGCTGGTGCGGGCTTGTTTACGGGTACGTTCAATACGGCGTTCAATTTGGGCTAAGTCGGATAAACCGAGTTCTAAATTGATAATTTCAATATCCCGCGCTGGATCAACCGAACCGGCAACGTGGATAATATCATCATTCTCAAAACAACGCACCACATGAACGATCGCATCAACTTCTCGAATGTGGGATAAAAATTGGTTCCCCAAACCTTCACCTTGACTCGCACCTTTGACCAAACCGGCAATATCCACAAACTCAACACGGGCGGGGACAATTTGTACAGAACCAGCAATTTGCGAAAGCACGTTTAACCGCTCATCCGGTACTGAGACAACGCCGACATTCGGTTCAATCGTGCAGAAGGGAAAGTTAGCAGCCTCCGCTTTCGCATTGGCTACTAAGGCATTAAACAAAGTAGATTTTCCGACGTTGGGAAGTCCGACAATTCCGGCTCTTAGCATTTTGGATTTTAGATTTTAGATTTTGGCTCAAACTACTAAGATAATTCAAACAGGTTCAGGTATGGTTTGGGGAATTGTCCCAGGAACAGTTTGCGGAATAGGTGCAGGTACAGTTTCTGGTACAGGTTCGGGAATAACTGGTTGTGGTGTCGGTTCCGGTCTGGGTAGGGGGTTGGGTTGCGGTGTCGGAATTTGCGGTTCAGGAATCGAAATAGCTTGAATATCAATCATGGGTAGTTCTTAAATTACCTGACTGTCCCAACCTAGATGATTACCCTTGATGCTGACATCTTCCTCAAAAATGGGAAAAAGTCTGAAGTATAAAGTCTAAAGTATGAAATGTAGTAGGTTACAGGTTACAGGTCTTTAGTTACTGGAGGCGGAAGGTGTAAGGATATATAGCAGTTCTTACTTGCTTGTAATACAGTTGGAACCCCACCCCGCATTTGCTGACGCAAACGCTCCCCTCCCCGCTTGCGGGGAGGGGTTGGGGGTGGGGTTGAAATGTACCTCATCCAACCGAGAACCGCTATAGATTTTCAACTTCTTTACACCCTTACACACCTGTCCAGCAAAGTTAAACTTCGGCTGGGTGATATTCTTGTTGTCTTTCCACAAAAGTTTGGACGCGGTGGCGGTAGTTGCGAATGGTGTCGTCTACCCAATCGCGATCGCTACTATTGGCAAACAAATGTACTAATGGCTCGCTGGCATCGGGTAAAACTAACAGCCAATTATCATCGAATGGTTGACCAATTTTCACGCCATCGATGAGTTCGAGGTTTTGGGCTGGGTGAGTTTCTACTAAGTAGCGCATTAATGCACCTTTAGCAGTCCAAGGACAGCGAATTGTCTGAGTTCTATGAATGACGCGGGGTAATTCGGAACGTGCAGTAGCCAGCGATCGCTCTTGAATTGTTAACATTTCAATGATCTTGGCAATGCAGAACATGGAATCAAACCCCGGATGCAGTTGGGGGAAAATGAAACCAGTGTCGCCACTACCGCCCAACACTACATTAGAATTTTTTTGACAAGCTTCCATTAAGGCGGTTGGGTTAGCCTTTGTCCGAATCACTCTCCCATCATGGCGACGGGCGACTTGTTCCACCGCACTAGAGGCGTGAACTGGCACAACTACCGTACCTCTGGGGTTAGATGTCAATATCATGTCCACCATTAAGGCGGTTAACATTTCCCCACGAATGGGAAAGCCTGATTCATCAACTAAAATTAGCTGTTCGCCATTGGCCGAGACTTGCACGCCAAAGTTAGCTTTCAAGGCTTCCACCACATGACCTAACTGGGTTAATAAGGCTTCGCGGTCAGCCGTGGTGACAGCGTGTTTATTTAAACTGGCGTTGAGTACCACTGCATCCGCGCCGAATTTATCCAGCATTTGGGGTAAAACAGCCCCAGAGACAGCATAAACATAGTCAATGACGATTTTGGCGCGACTGTTGGTGAGGGTAGAAACGTGGAGTAATTTTTCAAAGGCTGTGCAGTAACTGTCAATAACTTGGCTGGGATAAGCCACATCACCAACTTCATGAATCAACGCCCGACGCATATCTTCTTTAAAATATGCCCCTTCAATTTTCTTTTCTTGGGCTTTGGAAATGTTAATCCCTTTGTCATCCATAAATTCTATCAGGATGTAGTCGGGGCGATCGGGATGGACTCTGACATGGATACCGCCAGCTACTGACATCATCGGAATCACAGTCCGGGCGATGGGGATAGCAGTAGCATCAAGGTTTTGAATATCAACGCCTACAGACATTAAACCGGCAATCAGCGATCGCGTCACCATCCGAGAAATGTTCCGTTGGTCTCTTGATACTGTAACTTTAGAACCGGGTTTTAAAATCGAACCATAAGCCGAACCTAAGCGCACCGCAAATTCTGGGGTAATGTCGATATTTGCCAAACCTTGTACGCCACGTTGACCAAACAAGTTTCTTTGGGCAGTATTTCCCCAAATTAAGTTGATGTTTAAAATTGCACCAGACTCAATTTTTTTACTCGGCCAAACACGCACACTAGTACTAATTTGTGCTTCTTCCCCCACCGTAGATAACGAACCCACCACGGCAGCTTCTAATACATGGGCGCGGCGGTCTACGCGGCTACCACGGGAAATGACACAGGCACTTAATTGGGCTTCTTCCCCCACAAACGCCCCATTCCACACAATTGGACGCTTGAGGTTAGCATCAGCCCCAACGGTCACATTATCACCAATAACTGTTCCCGCTTCAATTTGAACTCTTGCCCCAATGCGGCAATTATCGCCAATTATGGCGGGAGTTTGAATATGGGCTGTTGCATCAATAAAAGTATTCTCTCCTACCCAGACACCGGGGGAAATTTCTTCATAAGCAAATTCAAGTTTTACCTTTCTATCTAAAGCATCATATTGTGCTTCCCGATAAGCATCTAAATGACCAACATCACACCAGTAACCTTGGGCAATATAGCCGTACATCGGCTCATTTTTGGCTAAAAGTAACGGAAATAAATCCTTAGAAAAGTCAGTTTCGGTATTAGCTGGTAAATAATCTAAAACTTCAGGTTCAAGAATGTATGTTCCAGTGTTGACTGTATCGGAAAAAATTTCGCTTGTAGATGGTTTTTCTAAAAATCGTTTAATTTTGCCTGCTTCGTCGGTAATTACTACGCCAAATTCAATGGGGTTAGGAACTCTAGTTAAAATCAAAGTCGCTTTTGATTGTTTTTGTTTATGAAATTCAATTGCTGCTGTTAAATCAAAATCTGTAATGCTATCGCCACTAATTACTAAAAAAGTTTCATCTAGTAGTTCGGCAATATTTTTCACACAACCCGCCGTTCCCAAAGGCTGATCTTCTTCTACCGCGTAGGTCATTTGTACGCCAAAATCACTACCATCTTGAAAGTAATCACGCAAAACATCGGGTAAATAATGTAATGTAGCAATGACTTCGGTGATTTGATGTCTTTTGAGCAAATTGATAATATGTTCAGCAATGGGACGATTGAGAATCGGCACCATTGGTTTAGGTAAATCGCAAGTTAAAGGACGAAGCCTTGTCCCCGAACCGCCTGCCATCAGTACTGCACGCATAAATCCTCCTGATTTGCAGCCTTAGCTGCTTGTAATGCTATGAAAATATGTCGGTTTTATCTTTAGTGTCTTATAGATGTTCTGAGTTCAGGAACTTCCACAAGAGACATCTAGTCAGTGTTAAGCATATTTACTCAACACAGTAGCCTGTCTAGAAAAATGAAGAAATATTTCTAAAAATCGAGTTCATTTATTATGCCAGTTTCCCATACTGTTGAGGTAGCAAGAAAGTAGAAAAAAGAACATAAAAATCTAGAATAGTATATTCTTTTTATTTTTATAATTTAGCTTCATGGTTAAATAGCAACAATGCTGGATGTTAATTTACACTGGAATCAGAGAATATGCGATCGCATCCTCAACTGGTCGGAAAATTATGGCTAAGTTCTAGCTTGTTAGTATAAATTAAGAATTGCTGAGATATTTTGACAATTCTTAACTTAAATTTAGTCAGTAGTGAATGGAGTTCCTGAACATGAGCAAATTAATCGTATTACTTTTGCTAGTAGGTTATGTCGGTTTAGGTTGGAAGTTTTGGAATGGATTTACCAGGACTAACTTTCAACCATCCTTACTCAATCGGATTGCTTTATCTTTGTTATGGCCTGTTTTATTTATCGCTAATCAATCCTATCGCCGCAATTTTAGAAAAGCGTTGAAAGGGTAGGTGTTAATTTTAAATTTACCAGTATCGACTTGTGGCGATCGCCTACATCTTAAAATAGTTTAGTGAGTAGTTTCTTGAAATTCCAGAGTTTTAGACCCCCGACTTCTTTAAGAAGTCGGGGGTCTTGTACTTAACCAATAGGTAAATTACCAGGATTGACTGCATGAATATATTCACTACCAGAATGTGGTCTACCGCGTTTATATCTGGCTTCTTCGGGATTACCCCATCCTAACTGTAAAATCATCTCTAAAAAGTTAGGATTTTCCCACTTCCATAAACTTGCCCATTCAGTTCTGTGAGCAATTCTTTGGACATCATCTGTAGTAATTTGTTGATATTGCTTACTGTTATTAAAACTTAAATATAAATCCATATCGCTGGTTACTTCATACCAAAAATTCAATATCGCATCTTTGGCAGATTGTAATATAGCGATATCACTAGTCAACCCGACTAATTCGGTATCTACTTCTGGATAGCGCAAAGTTTTGCCTTTGACTGTCATTTCGCGCCAGACAATACCGGAAACATGATTTTCTCTTTGATAATCGTGAATAGCTGCTTTAAAATCTTGATAGGCAGTAAACTTTTGGAACCCCTCGGTTTTGATAAACTGGTCTATTACAGGATTGCCAGAGACTGTTACCTCTAACTTCAGACGCTCTCCTTTTAGACAAGCTTGGCGTTCGGCTGCCAAAATTTGGATTAGCTCTTCGGTAGTGTAAACTTTTGACATCAGTTATTAGTCAAGGGTCAATAGTTTTGAACTTGAGACTATGAATTTGCGCTTTTGTGAAAATCGGTTATTTCAACATTATCCTTTGCTTGATTGGTGATGCAGTAGCCCACAGTACTAAAAATTAGGGTAGACCATCTTCAGTCTACCCTGGCAGTTATTTGGCTAACTCACTGCTAAATTCATTAAAAGAACGGCGCTTTAATTGTACAGATTCAGCACGGGGTAATAAATCAAACACTTCGCGGAATTTATCATCTATTTCCTCAAAGGGTACTTGACCTTTTTTGTTTAACAATACTTGCCCTGATTGATTAAACACTACAACTTGAGGCACACCCCCAGAATAGTAATATCCTGGTTCCGTGGGATCATATTTTTCTTTGACTGGAATTGTATCAACATCAATCGGGATGATCTCTGCTACTCGTCCGTAAAACTCTTGGACGCGAGAAATTACAATGGCATATTTTTTGCAATCGCTACTGTCATCTACATAAAATGCTAAAAATGCAGGTTTATGTTCTGTTAAAGTCTGTGCGAGTGTCTGTCTGGGTGGAACTAAGGAACCATTGCCAGCATAAACGACAAACATATTGCCATCATAGTTATCATCATTAATACCAGCATAAGCCGGTTGAATACTGAACATCAGTAAACACACAAGCAATAACAGGCATTTCGATATCAAGCGTCGCCAGTCAGCCATACGTTTTTGTAAAAAAAACAACTTTGTAATATTCATCAAAAGGAACCTTGCAAGCTACGATTTGTCGTAAGTTTGTGCTGAATTCGGCAACCTGGGCTGGATAAGTAATTACACCCGCGCACTATTTTTTAAGATAACGTCTTACGGATGAAGTATGAAGTCTGAAGTCTGAAATTTCTTTTTCACACTTCCCACTTTCCTATCGCTGGCTTTTTGAGCCAGGATTCGCTAAACTCACAGGATTAAATTTGCAACTAGATTAATTAGCAAACACGAGCAGATTCAGGTAAAGAAGTGGGCAAGAAAATTAAACTGATAGATAGACTGCGCCTTGGTTTGGCGGTATTGGTGGCGAAAACTGTAACATTTGCGGTGCGATCGCTGCGCTTAGGTGCTGCTAGTGTATTACCAGGGTCAATTGCACGGCGAATAGAACCTCGACTGTTGCAATTATTGAGTCAGCAGGTAAAAAATGGCGTAATTATCATTGCGGGGACGAATGGTAAAACAACTACGTCGCTGCTGTTAAAAACTATTTTGGAACGTAAAGGCTACCACATCACCCATAATTCTACAGGTGCAAACTTAGAAAATGGCTTGATGACAGCTTTACTAGAAAACACCAACTTGGTGGGGACGCTGGCTGCTGACTACGCCATTTTGGAAGTAGATGAAAATATCGTCCCCAAGGTATTAACACCACTCCAGCCACGTATTATTCTGTGTTTAAACTTGTTCCGTGACCAACTCGACAGGTACGGCGAAGTAGATACCATCAGTAAACGCTGGACAAAGGTAATTTCCACACTTCCCAAAGAAACAGTCGTAATTCCCAATGCGGATGACCCGACTTTATCGCACCTCGGTCAGCAGTTACCGCAACGTGTGTTATTCTTTGGCTTGAATGAACCAGAACAATACCTCGAATCAATTCAACACGCGGTAGATTCTATTTATTGCCCTAATTGCGGACATTCTTTAGATTATCAAGGTGTGTATTTGTCTCACTTGGGCGATTTTACTTGTCCCAGTTGCGGTTTTAGCAAGAGTAAACCAACCCTGGAAAGTAGCGAATGGGGACAAATTTTGGTTGGTTTGTATAACAAATACAATACTTTAGCGGCGGTGACTGCGGCTATCGAATTAGGTGTTGATGAAACCACAATTAAAGATACTATTAATAATTTCCAAGCTGCATTCGGTAGGGCGGAAGATTTAATTATTGATGGGAAAAAGGTGAGAATTTTATTATCTAAAAATCCTGTGGGGACAAACGAAACGATTCGGGTAGTGAATCAAAGTACTGATAAAACTACATTGATGGTGTTAAATGATCGCACCCCCGATGGGACTGATGTATCCTGGATTTGGGATGTGGATACAGAAAAATTAGTCGAACGTGGCGGAACTATTGTGGTGAGTGGCGATCGCGTTTATGATATGGCTTTACGTCTGCGTTATAGCGAAAAGTCTGTGGAGAGTAACTTAAACTTAATTGTCGAGGAAGATTTGAAGCAAGCGATCGCAACTGCCCTCAAGCATACAGCAGACAACGAAACTTTACACATTCTTCCTACTTATTCTGCCATGTTAGAAGTGCGCGAAGTTCTCACCGGCAGAAAAATTCTTTAGGAAATAGGGAAATTGTAAATAGGAAATTGATACCAATTCAATGTTAAGTTGCACATATCTTGGGGGGACTTAAAGAATTTCCCCCCTTTTTAAGCTACCGTGTACACACAAATCTGGGTTGAGTGCATCTATCCCGCCTCGGAATTAATTCCGAGTCTCACAGCACAAGTCCTCTGAAGAGGACTCAACTAGAAATCTATTGCAGTCCACTTAAGTGGACTTTGGCTATGAGCCTGGAACTTTAGTTCAAGGCGGGATGCGGTTTCATACAGCAAATTTTTGACTTGTGTGTACACCATAGCCCTTTTTAAGGGGGGGTTAAGGGGGATAGAATTCTATGCAGCTTTATAAAAAACTTTTATGAGAAGCTTTTTTTATCATCTTTCTCATATCCCTCATCTTTCTCACTTTCTAAACTAAATAACTGGTATTCGGGACAATAGGAAAGAAAGCATACTCATACCAAGCAGTCCAGATAAAACTTCTCAACCACCGTTGACGCTTTTCGGGAGTAAATTCATATTCAAATACCCCGCTAGATGTATCAATCGAAGATAGGTGAGAATTGCAACCACAACCATGTTGATAAGTAAAGCCATATTTAGAGGCGATACTCTGCACCTTCATTTGCATCGCAAAAACCTTACCTGCGTGTAATATTGCATCCCAAGAACGCTTATGTTTGATATCTCGCTTATCAAATCTTAGGGCGCGTTCTTCAAATACATGATCGCGGTAAATTGGTGCTAGATGCACATGATAAAAACTTGCTGGTAGTTCATAGCCAAATTCTTGAAAAAGTTCTATTCCTATCCGCGCTACTTTTAATTCATTGGCAAACTCTTCGCCCTTTGATTCTAAATCTTGAAGCAGTGTCGCAAAATCAGGATAGCTAGTTTTTATAAAGTCATAACCGTAAAATTCTAGGGTTTCCCAAGCTAACTTGCCAAATAGTTGGGAGAATGATGATTTAAGATATTCTAATTCTGGACGTTCGTTAAATAAGTCAACATCACCCTGTTCTAACTTATATTGAAATAACTGTGCCATTTCAACATAACTTTGTGGATCAGAAATGCCTACATCTGCTAATCCGTTAGCAATATCTTGCCACACAGCAGGTAGTTGAGACACAGGAACTGCGTTTTCATACGCAATTACCGTCAAATTCGGAGCTTCAATTGCTTGCATATAATCTCCATTGAGATATTAAAAATTTGTCGCTTAGTTAAACAAAGTTAACTTTTTGGGAAATTTGCACAAAAACAGTGTAACTCTTTACCCAAGATTGAGTAAATTTACAGTTACCTGTGGAGATTATGGCTGTCTGACAATTACAAAACTGTGACCTAAAATACTGAAATCTGATGAAAATTGCTATAAGTCCATGCAAAAATATAGCAGGGGACAGGGAACAGGTGACAGGTAACAGCGTAAAAAGTCTTTTACGGATTCTGCAATCAGAGAAAGAAAAAAGTTATAAATTATCAGTTATGAGTAAAGAATTATGACTTCTGAACAATTAGAATTAACAATTGGTTGGTTGTATCCTACTTTAATGAGTACTTATGGCGATCGCGGTAATGTAATTACAATAGAACGTCGCGCCCAATGGCGGGGATACAGCGTTAAAGTATTACCTCTAGACCAAAATTCCACCGCCGAAGATATTAAATCTGTCGATGTAATTGTGGGTGGAGGCGCACAAGACCGTCAGCAAGAAATTGTGATGCGTGATTTGCAAGGGGTGAAAGCTGACGCAATGCGCGAAAAAATTGCCAATGGTACACCAGGGGTTTTTACTTGCGGTTCACCCCAATTGCTAGGACATTATTATGAACCAGGATTTGGACAACGAATAGAAGGGTTAGGAATCCTCGATTTAGTATCTATTCATCCTGGGGAAAATACCAAACGTTGCATTGGTAACTTAGTAATTGAAGTTACAGCCTCCCGCCTCGCCAAAGAGTTAGAAGAGATGATTGGTAGTAAACCTTATCTTGTCGGGTTTGAAAATCACGGCGGACGCACCAAGTTAGGTAAGGTAGAAGCCTTGGGACGGGTGGTGTATGGTTTAGGCAATAATGGCGAAGATGGTACAGAAGGTGCATTTTATCAGAATGCGATCGCCACTTATTCCCACGGCCCCTTGTTACCGAAAAATCCCTTTGTCGCTGACTGGTTAATTCAAACAGCGTTGCGGTTGAAGTATCAACAACCCATCACACTCAAACCCTTAGATGATGATCTCGCAATACAAGCGCGAGAAGCCATGCTTAAACGCTTGAAAGTTAGCGTAGCAACTGTAGCTACTAGCAAAGTTTGAGTCAGAATAATTTATCATTCCAGAGTCAGAATATCAGTTCTGACTCTTTATTTTTTGGTTTTGATATGTCATTACAATCAGATAGGACTTACGCAAACTCTACTATTTCTTGGCGTTCTTCTCCTGACGGAGACGCTACGCGAAGGTGGCTTGGCGGTACCCTGCGGGAAGCCGCTTCGCGTCTACGATAAATTAAGCTTGTGGGCAATTTTTGCGTAAGTCCTGTCAGAAATTGCCAGTAATCAAATCAATTAAAAATATGACTAAATAAAATCCTTAAAAAGACAAAATTAAGGATAAATTAAACCTAATTTAAAATCAATGATTTGCGCCACATTTATCAATATAAAATAATATTTATTTACCCGATAACTTATAGAATATTTACCAATATATCTCTCTCAGAAAACCTGTTTAATCGTATTATAAATCTTGTTATCAGTCAGTCTATTTTATACAGCAGATTTTAAGTTAGTTCTCAAGACTAGTAGAAAGTCCATTCTGAATGCTGCTGCATATTGTTCAACTTATAGATTAATCAAAAAATGAGTATAGAGAGAATTTTCAAGAGTACTGATTTTTTTCAACCTACAGATGGTGAACCAATTCGTTCAGTTGTGACGGAATCACCAGATGCAGTTGTGGTTGCTTGGTATGTCAAACCCGGACAAGAAATTGGAGCGCACATTCATCCTAATGGTCAGGATACTTGGACAATATTATCCGGTAGTGGTGAATATTATTTAGATATAGACGGTTCTCGCAAAATAATTACCGTTGGAGATGTGGTTGTAGCACCAGTCCAATGTGTTCACGGTGTGTTTAATCACGGCGATGAACCCTTGATATTTATTTCTGTGGTGACACCTTATGAGGCTGGATATGAACCTGTGACCATCAAATCGTAAACAGCCTTAATCAAGAGTGCTGAGTTTTGTAAATCTAACAGGTTTCAAAATCTTGTCAGTTCTTTTAAATACAAAGAAAAGAGGGATTGAATTATCCCTCTTTATTTTTAGTTGATGGAGTGTACTTGGTTGAATATTAAGTACTCACACTCACTCTACTGTCCACGACTAGCCGGGTCTACACGAGCAAAAGTCAGAAAATCAACCATCCGAAAGTCTTCTGGTCTACCTGTTCTAGTAGGTAAAGTTGGCACCCAAGAAGGATTAACGTTCAAATAAGATTTTGGATCTACTTGAAGCAAGCCAATAATCACTTCACCAATAATGCGACTACCCAGAGGGCCTAGACGTAGGCCTCTTTCCATCAGTTCAGCTTCTTTAAGGATGTAGTACCAGAGTGGTGTAGAGGTATCGAAGGTAGGATAGATGCTGCGGAGTTCTGCTAGGTCATTCTTACTAAGGACAGATACACCAATTGCGCGAGCTAGAGTTTGACCGGATGGTAACTGCCAAGTTACGTGTCGCAGCAAGTTGCGCTGTAAGAGTGAAGTAGGTGGTGTACCTTCTACGATCGCCTGGAGTGGTAAGTTAAACAATGCGCTAGAGATTTTCGTATCGATTAACTTGTTGCGTCGGATTTGAGTATCGTTAAAGTCAAAAAATGTCTGCCAACCAATAAAACGCCTTGGCGCTCTAGCAAAACCGCGCAAATCACTAGGATCAGCTTTTCCGTCTTGGGAAGGGTCGAAAATAAACGCAAAGAAGGGTTGGCCATTGTCACCCGCTAAGTTAGCCCGATAAGACGGACGCACCATACTGTGACCAAAACGATAGCCTACTTGAAATTCAACTGGAATAAAGCCTCTACCTGGTAAGGGGGTATAAAATCTCCGACCATTTCTTAAGATTTCGTTCACCCGATCCTGACCAATGATTTGGGGGAGAAATTCGTGCAGAATGAGCCACTGATAATGCCAAGTAGTCAAACGACGAGCTTCGTTAAAAGCGTTCACGTTGTTGATAGATGGACTCTGGGATCTCACCAAATCAACGGCACGGTTGTGAAAGAGGTGAAATGCACTCAGGATTCCCGTGAGAATTAAGTGCTGGTCGTTACGTGGGTCAACGACGAGGGCGCGGTTATTTGCGTCGCGGGGCAAATCTTCAAACAAACCGCCATTTTCCAGTCTGAGTTTGATTTGGTCTGTTGGGTCATAAAATGTGGGTGATGCAAACGGCCCATCACCGTAGACTGTATCCAGGTCAAAAGCTGGAGTCCGACCATTTGGGGCAGATACTGGAGGTGTGACCCTACCCAACCGAGATGACAAATCAAATGTAATGTCGTGATCCATAAACTGGCCAAAAAATGTTGTACCAGCTGTATGGTTGGGGTTGTTGGGGTTGTTGACGTTGAGAGCCGGATCGACAATCAAGGCTAGAGGCCCTGCGGCTAAATTGTCTTTGGCATCTAATATCCCGCCAGCTTTGCCCATTTCTAAAAGAGCGGCTCTGATAACATCAGTGGGTGGCGCAAAGGAAGGCTGATTCCGAAACATCCGACCGAACCTGCTGGGCAGAACCGCATCATTTGTATCTGCCTGCGCTACTCGATTCAGCAACACACCTACCATTACGCCAACAATCATAATGGCAGTAGCAACAATGGCTAACAATGAAATTACTTTTTTTTTCGAGAAGTTTTTATGTTTTAAACTTCTCATTTTTCCCCCGTTCAAAACTTTCATAATATTTTCTTAAACAAGGTATTAGGTGTTAGTAAACTTGGTAATAAGCCACGAAAAAACTATACATGAATTCTTTAGCCAAAAAAATCATGTAGAACTTTGATTTTTGTGAATGCACTTATGAAAAGTGGATAAATATTTGGAAAAGTTTAATTTTTTGGTCAAGTTAGTCAAAAATTCTTAAGATAAAAATTAACTTTTATTTGTGGGCTTGAATATAAAACACCTGCGGAATATTGGGCAAATAATATAGGATAGCCAATCCACAAGCAATTTGAATTGCACTCAAACCAAATAAAGGATGAAAATCTGGTTTTAGTAAAGTCAATAAAAAACCGAAAAATTACGTAGGAAATTAAATAAAATTTAAACAAGTCACCACTGCGATATTGATAAAGGCAGCGAAGATTTATTAAGAATAATAAATAAATGTAAAAGAATATTTCATATAATTGTGTGGGATGAAGGAAAATACCATCACCAAAATCTACACTCCAAGGTAAAGTGGTGGCAATGCCATAGGTGCGATCGCATAGTAAACGGAAAGCCACCGCATAAGCTAAGGATTCAAATAAAAGATGCGGATGAATCTGTCATGAGCCTAAACAAAAATATACCGAGAAAGCTACAAATTACGCTGCTTGTGTCATATAGTCTAATACAGTCCAGTTAAGAAAGTTTGCCTGTGGAGACAGGGGAACAGTCGGAGAACAAAATTATGCCTCCCCCAAGCAGTGTTGGGAAAGGCATGAAAAAAAAAGCTGAAATTATCAGTGTTTGATTTCTAAATTGAGGATGTAACATCCGATTTGGACTTTTTCTGCCCACAATTCATACTCTAGGCGCAAGTGTTCCGGGAATTGTTTACCCGTAAGTGTCAATGTTTTTGTAAAATTTCGTAAGCGAATCGGATTATTTGGTTGTAAAGATTCCGTGGGCAACCAATAACGGCTGACACCGTATATCCCTTTTTCCCAGAAGTGGCGGTAACTTACTTGACCATTACCTTGCATAGTCATAATCACCCGATATGGAGAAATTTCCAGCCACAAAACTCTGGGACTACTGGGAACGTAGGCAGTGTTTTTTCTGTGCGGCAAAATTTCCTCTGTACTGGGAGAAGTTTCTACTTCACAGGTAATGAGAGGCGGTGCAGTTAACAGTAAGTGAAATCGTTCCGTATCTTTCTGATACAAAGTTCCGGCAGTTTCGACCACTGACCAGAACGGCAGGTCAGTGGAAATTAGTGATAAGCACACAGGCTTGCGATGATAGGTCAGCATGGGAGCAGTATGGGCTAACAGCTATTGAATAACAAGATGAAATTAATCCAGGGAGTCTAGCAGTCCAGAACCAGCAACTAAATAGTAAAACATGCTTAATCTTAACTGAATATGCTGATTTGGTAAGCTAAATATCTCAACATAAAAATAAGTTAAATCTAAATTCAAGTATTGCAAACAACATTTTTTTTGATAAAGGTAACTTTAAACACAGTGAATAAATACTTATATATGAATCCGGTTTGATTGTTGAATATATGTAAAGGCAGGGAGTAGGGAATGGGGAGTAGGGAGTAGGAAAGAAGTCTGATCTGGGTGTGCTGATTTGTTCAGCAATCCAATATTAGTCTTATAGTTTGATGAATGTTATGTTTTGCAACAAATGATGAAAATACTACAGTCTTTTGAGCAGATACAACGAGTGCGGGAACAGGTAAGAGGTAACAGCTTTCTCGAACTGCCAGAATATGGGGTTTCAAGTCCCTAAATTGATTGATTAGGACTTACGCAGACTCTAAGATTTTTTGGCGTTATACCCGGCGGGAAGTCGCTTGCGCGTCTAATGCGATTTGAGGATACCTTACTCTTCGGGTTCTCCGAAGGATTACGGGAAACCGCTTCGCGTATACGATAAATTAGACTTTTTAAAGATTTTTGCGTAAATCCTGTTTATGAAAAGAGGTAAGAACATTTGTTCGAGACAAGTAGTGCAATACAAATATCAGACATAAATAAACGTTAAGATTTAAATTTGTATGGTTTTTCTTTCAGTTAAACACATCGCAATTCCTTTTTCATAATACGCAGCTTCGTTAATAAAAATGGGGTAAACTGTAGATGTGCCTTGATAGGCGATCGCACTTCCTTCTAATGTTAAAAATATCGGTTCGCCAGGGTTAAGCGGTTGATAATCTCGAAACTGGAGTTCGGGGTGAATCATGCCGATAATTTCTCCTGCTTCGTTACGAGGATAATCAATAACTCCTGTATATTGATAATATGTTAGATTCGTATTTGATGGTTGAGATAAACCTTGATTATAACTTTCGATATAGTCTAAAACTTGATAAATTAACGCTTCAGTTTTTTGAAATAACTCAGCATTTAAAACTCCCTGTGCTACAGGCCCCACTTCAATGGCAAAACCCAATTCTGATATTGAACACAGAAAGTTAGAATCTCTTGTGGGTTGAGAATAACAAATTCTCACATCAGGGTTAATTGCACTTAATTGGGCAGCTAATTGTAATATAAATGGATGTTGGCTACCTAAAATTATAGTTAACTGCATATTTGCAGTAGAACTATGCAAATCAATAATAACTTGTTGCTGATTTTTGCTTTCTTCTGCTAGTAAATAATAGATATTTTTTGCCAAAATATCTTCATAACTAGCAAGTTGGGGATTTTGTAAATCTGCTGTTGCAAAGCAACGATTTAAATCTTTGTCAATATAGCGTCTGGCTGCTGCAAATGCTTTGGGGTTACTCAATAAAACGCGAGTATCAAAACTTGGACGCTGAATCAGTTGCGGAAACTGTTCAAATTTTTTACCTAGATAGATACCTGTAAATTCATTGCCATGTGTACCAGTAGCAATGACTACTGAATTGATGTTTCCCATAGTTTTTATAAATTGTTGGGGTCGATACCTTTTTGTTGTAATTTAGCTAAAAGTTCTTGAAGTTGGTTTTGGGTTTCTTCTAGTTGCTGTTGTCGTACATTTGCCAATTCTTCTGGTGTTGGATATCGTCTACCATTTTCATCGTACCAATACAACCATTCTCGCGTCATGCCTTGATAAGTTCCACGTTCTCTGCCAATACCTAAATTAACTTCTGGCATCCAAATTTTATCACCAGATTGTAAAATATACTCTCCATCAACTAGGCGATAAACTTCCAGCCGTTGACGTTTCCGGCGTAAGCGTGTTGGGGCGTAAATTACATAATATAATACTCCCAACTGAGCATAATCTAATTTCTTTTGTTCGTATTCATAATTGTATGCTTGTGAGACAATTTCTAACGTAAAAATTGGTGGTATACCATCTTCTTCCCACATCACATAACTAAAACGTCCATTTTCGCCAATAAAACGTTCTACGCCTAAACTTAAAAATCCATCAGGAACGATCGCAGGTGTACTCACTCCATAATAAATACCCATATTTATACCAAAAAACCAGTCTTCACGACTGTGCCAAATGCTGGTTAAAATTGATAATAATAAGCTGGGAATTAATATTTGTAATTCATTATCCACAGGTGTATCGTCAGAATCTGGTAATTCGGCTGATGAAGGTAAACATGCTAACGGATTGTAGTAAAACATAAATGTATTTCCTACTCAAACTTTTCTGCTTAACTTGCCTGAGTTTGCCTTGGTAAGCGTCTTTTTAAACTACAAAAACCAATTGCTGGTACTATTCCTAGGATAGTTGCTGTTAATCCTTGTTGACTGCCATACAATATTGCTTCTGGTATGAAGTTTTGCATTAATGATAGCAACCAGACCAGCAAACTAATTAACAAAAAAGCAACTGATGGTACAAAATTCCACCACCAGGATTTGATTGTGTAACGGCGTACAACTAGCCATTGCAATAGTCCCATCCAAAGACCTGAAAAAATATAAGCAATTGTTGATAAAAATCCAAAGATAATTGCTAACTCAGGAGATAAAGTTTCATTAAGAGAATTAGCAATTGAAGCAATATAATTAATCCAGGCAGTCGCTACACAATCAGCAGTTAACCAACCGATGGTAGTTGCAATTATCCATCGCCAACCAGAAAGATAACGACGGATAACTAATGTTTGGTCGGTAGCAAAAACCACAGCAAATACAATATTACTGAGTAATTTTATGCCATAGCCCCATGATTGCATTTCTATAGATCCAAATGCAGTCAGAATTTGTGTGAGCAGTCTTTCTACTGCCAGACTAAAAACGCCACCCACTACCCAACCCAAAATTGTCATAAAAGTAAACAATACACAAAACTTGCGTCGCTGGCTGGGGGGTATAAATAATTTGCCTGATGGAGAATTGCTATTAGTAGCTGCAACATTAGAAGGATTTGGATTATTAGAATCGGTTTGCATATTAAGTTAAGTAAAGCTAAGACTTGGGCTTTTCAAGCAAGCCTTCTGAAAAAGCGTAATCTCAGAATGATAAGCTAAACATTGACATAACAAAGTGACTTAGGATGAAGTGTTAAATGGGTGTTTCCTCAACGGCCCCTCATCTCCTGCGGGCTGCTCGTGGTGAAATAGTAGATCGTCCCCCAGTATGGATGATGCGACAAGCGGGACGATATATGAAGGCGTACCGAGACTTAAGGGAAAAGTATCCTTCATTTCGCGATCGCTCCGAAATTCCCGAAGTAGCGATTGAAGTATCCCTGCAACCTTGGAAAGCCTTCCAGCCGGACGGAGTGATTTTATTTTCCGACATTGTAACTCCATTGCCTGGTTTGGGCATTGATATGGACATTGCGGAAGGTAAAGGGCCAATCATTCATTCGCCCATTCGCACTCAAGCACAAATTGATAGCCTGCATGATTTAGATCCAGAGGCGGCTCTACCGTTTATTAAAACCATCTTGCAGGCATTACGCCAAGAAGTTGGCAACAAATCAACAGTATTAGGCTTTGTCGGTGCGCCGTGGACGTTAGCTGCTTACGCAGTTGAAGGAAAAGGTTCTAAAACCTATTCCATCATCAAAAACTTGGCCTTCTCAGACCCGGCAATTCTACACCAACTGCTGACAAAATTGGCAGATGCGATCGCTGTTTATGCCCGTTATCAAATTGACTGCGGCGCTCAAGTAGTGCAAATGTTCGATTCTTGGGCAGGACAATTAAGCCCTCAAGATTACGATACCTTTGCTCTGCCATATCAACGACGGGTATTCCAGCAAGTCAAACAAACCCACCCCGACACACCATTAATTCTTTTAGTTAGTGGTAGTGCGGGTGTACTAGAAAGAATGGCTCAATCTGGTGCGGATATCGTCACCGTTGACTGGACTGTAGACATGGCTGATGCTCGCGCTCGATTAGGCAAGCAAGTTAAAGTACAAGGTAATCTTGACCCTGGTGTACTCTATGCTTCCAAAGAGTTCATCCGCGATCGCATTTATGATACCGTTCGCAAAGCTGGTAATTGGGGTCATATCCTCAACCTCGGTCATGGTGTCCTACCAGATACCCCAGAAGAAAACGTCGCTTTCTTCTTTGAAACAGCCAAGCAACTCAGTACAGCAGCACTGGTGAGTTAATTCCCTTTGTGTCTTTGTGGTAACAATTTTTGAACCACAAAGACACTATCAGTTCTGTTAATAAAGTGCTGAGTAGTTATATGACCTCTAGCCAATCTCACCCCTATATTTCACCAGAAGAATATCTCGAAAATGAAAAATCTAGCCCCATTAAACATGAATATATCCAAGGGCAGATTTATGCAATGGCAGGAGCCAGTGACGCTCATGTAACTATTACTGCTAACTTAGTTGCTCTGCTGAGAAATCACATTCGCGGAACTGGGTGTCGTCTTTATGTCGTTGATATGAAAGCACACATCGAATCGCTGAATGTTTTTTATTATCCAGATATTATGGTGACTTGTGACCCAAGAGATACAGAGTTTGAATATTTTAAACGCTATCCCAGTTTAATTATTGAAGTTTTATCGCCTTCCACTGAGGCTTTAGATAGAGGTGATAAATTTAGTGACTATCAAGAAATAGAAACATTGCAAGAATATGTATTAATCAGCCAAAACCGTCAAAGAATTGATTGTTTTAGACGTAATGCACAAGGCAGATGGGAACTTTATAGTTATAGAGGCAATCAAGAATTACAGTTTACAAGCATAAATTTTTATGGTTCTGTAACTGATGTTTATGAAGATGTATTTTGAATAAAAACTTCGTGCCTTTTTGCCTTTACGTGAAAATTAATCTTTAGTGCGGAACCTTTAATTTTATTGTTCAATCTTAAACTTTAAAAAAAATCACTATGATTCAGAAAAGAATTTTAGTCACAGGCGCAAGTGGCTGCATCGGTCATTACATCTCAGAAGCATTAATTCAAAATACAAATCACGAGCTATTTTTACTAGTTAGAAACCCTAATAAACTACAAGTTAATACGCAATTTCGTCCAGGTGTTACTGTCTTGCAAGGCGATATGCAAGAAATTAAACACTTTGCGGATTTGTTATCAACTATTGATGTCGCAGTGTTAACAGCAACAGCATGGGGCGGAGAAAATACTTACGATATTAATGTCAACAAGACACTAGAACTATTCAGTTTATTAGACCCTGAACGTTGCGAACAGGTAATTTATTTTTCAACTGCTAGTGTTTTAGATAACAAAAATCAACCTCTAAAAGAAGCAGGCGAAATTGGGACAGATTATATCGGTTCTAAATATCAATGCTTGCATGAAAAAGAAAAACTAGCGATCGCACCTAAAATTACCACAGTCTTTCCCACCTTAGTACTAGGCGGCGATGCCAATAAACCCTATTCTCACCTCACCTCTGGCATACCCGAAGTCACAAAATATGTTAACTTAATTCGCTTTTTACAAGCAGACGGTAGTTTTCACTTTATCCACGGAAAAGATATTGCAACCGTTGTGGAATATTTAATCGAACATCCACCCCAAACCCAAGAACAACGCAAATTAGTTTTAGGTCAAGAAAGACTCACCGCCAACCAAGCAATAGAAGAAACCTGCGCTTATCTGGGCAAAAAAATTTACTTCCGCATTCCCCTATCTATTTCATTAGCCAATTTAATTATTGCCGTGTTCCGTATTCAGATGGCTGCTTGGGATAGATTTTGCATGAATTATCGTCATTTCACATATAAAAATGCCGTCAATCCCGCAAGTTTTGGCTTGCCAAATTATTGTGCAACCATGAGTGATGTGTTGAAAATTAGCGGTGTGCCTAATAGAAGTTTGAAAAATAATTAACCGCAGATAGACGCGGATGAACGCAGATGAATACAAATGAATTTTCAACAATAACCATAAAACTAATTTTCAATCCCACACCCGACGCAAATTCAACACAAAACCCGGTAAAACTTCTTCACCCAACAACTCAGCCGGATTATCCAACACTTCCACCGCCGAACTTGGGCGATAAATTTCTACCCGTCGCTGCTGTGGATCGATTAACCAACCGAGTTTCGCGCCATTATCAATGTACTCCCGCATTTTTTCTTGCAGAGTTTTGAGAGTATCGGAACTAGAGCGCAATTCTACTACAAAATCTGGACAGATATTCGCAAAAGTTCCTTTTTGTTCGGGAGTCAGGACTTGCCAACGTTCTTGGCTTATCCAAGAAGCATCAGGAGAACGAATCGCGTCATTTGGTAATACAAAAGCAGTTGAGGAGTCAAACCCTTTACCTGGTTCACCTGCATTCCGCCACCATAAGTATAATTCTCCCGAAATGGTCACATTACGTTTACCAGTCTCCCAACCTGTTGGCGGATTCACGATTAATTCTCCTTTTGCAGTTCTTTCTAGTCTCAAGTCTCGGTTAGCGGCGGCTAATGCGGCGAACTGTTCTGGGGTGACATATAATGCGATCGCTTTCGGTAACTCAATCAATAAGTTTTCTGGGTTAACGGGTATCTGTACCATCTTGACCTCTTTCTTACATCATCAAGCATCGAGAGGCATCATATTTTTATCATCAGACACACAATATTTTCTAGTTAATAATTGCACAGACAAAACCATTAACGGTAAGCTAAAGCCAATATAAAGTCAATAAGTAATTATTTCCGCTAGAGTGGGATAACAATCAAAGTGTGAGGTCTGCTACTACATGCGAGTTTTATTAGTTTATCCGATATTTCCTAAAACCTTTTGGTCTTATGAAAAGATTCTGGATTTAGTTGATCGCAAAGTTTTACTACCACCTTTGGGTTTAGTGACTGTAGCGGCAATTCTGCCCCAAGAATGGGAATTTAAGCTGGTCGATCGCAATATTCGTCCTGCAACAGAAGCAGAATGGGAATGGGCAGATATAGTCATTCTATCGGCGATGATTGTCCAGAAACAAGATTTATTGGAACAAATTCAAGAAGCCAAACGACGCGGTAAGTTAGTTGCAGTTGGTGGCCCTTACCCAACTTCTACACCTTATGATGTCCAAAATGTTGGTGCAGATTTCCTGATTTTGGATGAAGGGGAAATCACCTTACCGATGTTTGTGGAAGCAATTCAACGAGGCGAAAAATCTGGAACTTTCCGCACCGCAGAAAAACCCGATGTCACAAGCACACCCGTACCCCGCTTTGATTTATTAGAATTAGATGCTTATGACATGATGTCGGTGCAATTTTCGCGCGGTTGTCCCTTCCAGTGCGAATTTTGCGACATTATCGTTCTCTATGGACGTAAACCACGCACCAAAACCCCAGAACAATTATTAGCAGAATTAGATTATCTCTATGAATTGGGTTGGCGGCGGGGTGTGTTTATGGTGGATGACAACTTTATCGGTAACAAGCGGAATGTGAAATTGTTGCTGAAAGAGTTAAAAGTCTGGATGGAAGAACACCAATATCCCTTTAAGTTTGATACAGAAGCTTCTGTAGATTTAGCCCAAGACGAAGAATTACTGGAATTGATGGTTGAGTCTGGATTTTCGGCGGTGTTTTTGGGAATTGAAACCCCAGACGAAGATAGTTTACAACTCACCAAGAAATTTCAAAATACCCGCAGTTCTTTGACAGACGCAGTACAAACCATCATCAAAGCTGGGTTGCGGCCAATGGCTGGGTTTATTATCGGGTTTGATGGTGAAAAAGCTGGCGCAGGCGATCGCATCGTCCGGTTTGCCGAACAAGCCGGGATTCCCTCAACCACCTTCGCTATGTTACAAGCACTACCCAATACTGCGCTGTGGCATCGACTGAAAAAAGAAGGTAGATTGCGGGAAAATACAGAAAGTAACATCAACCAAACCACGTTGATGAACTTTATTCCCACCCGTCCTTTAGAAGAACTTGCCAGGGAATATGTTGAGGCTTTTTGTGCTTTATACGACCCTGTGAAATATTTAGACCGCACCTATCGCTGTTTTTTAATGTTAGGTTCGCCTAAGTGGAAAGCACCTTTTAAAATGCCATCATGGGTAGAACTCAAAGCATTGTTAATTGTCGTTTGGCGACAAGGAATTGTCAGGGAAACTCGGTGGAAATTCTGGCATCATTTGTTCAGTATTATCAAACGGAACCCTGCTGTATTTACACATTACCTTTCGGTTTGCGCCCACAACGAGCATTTCTTAGAATATCGCCAAATTGTCCGCGACCAAATTGAAAGCCAGTTAGCTGCTTATTTGGCACAAGGCGCAGAAAAACCTTATGTCCCCGTGGCAGAAAAAGCCGAGGCGATCGCTAGTTAAATTAAAGATAGGAAATAGGGAGTAGGGAATAAAAAAACATCCTCTCCCTAAATCCAAAATTGTATGACTTTTTGTTCCGCTTCATAGCAATTCCCATTTTTGCTCAATCTCTACCAACTCCTAGATAATTGCTGATGTAGACTGCCATAGTTTAATTTTCTACCGGATGTAATTGACCGCGAATATCCCCATAAAAAGTTTGACCTTTGGTATGTAAATTAAAATAAAGTTCGCTACGTCTGCCATAATGTGCCATACCAGCAATTGTTTTAACTTTATCGGGTTTTCCTGATTCAATAGGACAACCTAAAGTGTAAAGTCCTAACAAATCTTTGGCGGAATTAGTAGTCTTTTCAATAATTTCATCTGTTACTTCTGCGGAAAAATGACCATCAGCAAAGTTTTGTTTAATATCCCCAGTCAAAGCAAAGTCAACTTGAATAGGGCCAAGGACATCTGGCTTCCCGCAATGGATATGAAACATAACTATATCTTTGAGATTTACGCCTGCTACCTGAACATCAACAAATGCTTTACTCAAATCTTTGGTGAATTTTACGACTCCGTGTCCATGTGACTTACGCTGATTTCTTGGTATAGAAGGCGCAGTAGATTTTAAAGATGGTGGTGCTATTTTTGGTGTATTTTCCTCATCATCTGGTTCTTGTAGCGGACTTAAAAAAGCTTCGTACACAAAACCAATTTCTTTACCTTTGCTGGGGTCAAGTTTAATATTACTTGACTGTCCGAAAGCAACTGCTTGGTCTACTGATTGCACAAAGATGCTGAATAATATAAAAACTGCCAGACACATCAATGTGGTGAATATAGATTTAAACCGCATAACTACCATCCTTCTCTGTGTGTAAAAAAAATTTAAGTTTTAGCAAAAATATATGCAGATGTTTCATTGCAACTCTGTAATTAGACAAAAATTTCCGCGTAATTACTTGTTTTGCGAGATTTAACGGGAATTTTGCTGTCTAATTTACTTATTTGAACATCGTAAGATACAGACTGCTTCAGTAGTATTACTTAAATTTCAGCTATTTCTCGAAGAAGATCCCTGAATTCTTCAAAAATCCGGGAATTGGTTTGTTTAAAGATCAGATTTTCGTCTTTATTTTTTTGGTGAATCATGTCATTCTGGCGTGATTAAAGAAATTGATCCCCATATTTCAAAGAATGATTCGCTAGAATCGCCTTTATGAATTGAAAATTCAAATTTTGATTTGCTTATGAAGCGACGCTCAACGATGGTAATAGCATTTTTACTTAGTTTTTTTCTAAGTTTGATACCTTTTTCGGGAAATGTCATTAATGCGGTGACACCAGCCGCAGTTGTTCCAGTATCGGGATTATCTTTTACCCAAGGAGTTAAAAAAACTGTCTTAGAAAACGGTTTAACAGTATTAACGAAAGAAGTTCATACAGCCCCGGTAGTGAGTGTGCAAGTATGGTACAAAGTTGGTTCACGCAACGAAGGTAAAGGGGAAAGTGGTATTTCTCACCAATTAGAACATTTAATGTTTAAAGGTACTAAAGAACGCCCAGTACAGTTTGGTCGTTTGTTTAGTGCTTTGGGTAGTCAGTTTAATGCTTTTACAAGTTACGACGAAACAGCTTATTTCGGCACAGTGCAACGAGATAAACTCGAAGCACTGCTAATTTTAGAAGCAGACCGGATGAAAAATGCTTTGGTTGGGGCTGAACAACTCAGCAGTGAAAAGCGTGTTGTTATTTCGGAGTTGCAAGGCTATGAAAACTCACCCAGTTATCGTTTAAATCGGGCGGTGATGAGGGCGGCTTTTCCTAATCGGGCTTATGGTTTATCTGTAGGTGGTACAAAAGCCGATGTGGAAAAATTCACTGTCGAACAGGTGCGGAATTATTACCAAACTTATTACAGTCCTGATAATGCGACTTTGGTAATCACAGGGGATTTTGCCACAGAATCTGTACTCAAGGCGGTGAAAGAAAGTTTTGGCAAGTTGACGAAGAATCAAAAGTCAACAGTTGAGAGTCAAAAACCCACACCCCCCACCACTCCCAACTCCCAAGCCTCAACTCCCATAGTTTTAAAAGAACCGGGAAGTGCGGCTTTGTTGCATGTTGTCTATCCTTTACCAGATATCCAACATCCTGATGTACCAGCAATTGATGTGATGGATGCAATTTTGACGGGGGGACGGAGTTCGAGACTTTATCAAGCTTTGGTGGAATCTGGTTTAGCAAGTTCTGTGGGTGGAAGTCCTGCGGAATTAATTGAACCGGGTTGGTATGAAATTGAGGCGACAGCCGCCCCCGGTCAAAAGTTAGAGAAAATTGCCCAAGTTCTGCAAACCTCGCTATCAGAATTACAACAAAAGGGCGTGAGTGCAGCAGAGTTAAACCGGGCGAAGACAATATTGCAAGCTTCTTTTGTGTTAGGCAATCAAGATATCAGCAGCCAAGCTAGTCAGTTGGGATATAACCAAACTGTGGCGGGAGATTATAAATATATTGAACGCTATTTAGCGGCGATCGCCAAAGTGACACCAGAAGATGTCCAACGAGTAGCGAAAACTTACCTTGTTCCAGCTAAACAAACCATTGGCTTTTTTGAACCAACTCAACCAGATGGTGAAGCCGGAACCTCTAGTTCTGGTTCTGGTCGGACTGTGGAAAACTTTAGCCCTGGTCAACCTGTAGACCCGGCCGAACTGGCAAAATATTTACCACCGGCAAGTTCATCTACAGGATCTAATCAGCAACCTCTACCACAACAATTTTCTTTAGCCAATGGTTTGCGAGTCTTACTGTTACCTGACCGCAGTCTGCCCACAATTAATATTAGTGGTCAAATTGATGCGGGAACTGAGTTTGATAGTAATCAAAAAGCTGGACTCGCCCTTCTCACCGCAGAAAACTTAATGAATGGAACCGAAACAAAAAATGCTTTGGCTTTAGCCCAAACTTTAGAAGATCGGGGAACCAGTTTAGAGTTTAGCCCCAGCCGCGAAGGTGTCAGTATTAGTGGTGAAGGGCTTTCCGCTAACTTGCCAGTTTTAGTGCAAACTTTGGCAGATGTCTTACAAAATGCGAACTTCCCCGATGACCAATTAGAACTGAGTCGTCAACGGGCGTTAACTAATGTAAAAGTGCAGTTAGATGACCCCAGTACTTTAGCAAGGCGCGTATTCCAACAAGCAATTTACCCAGAAAGTCATCCTTTCCACAGTTTTTCCACAGAAGCGAGTTTAAAGAGTATCACTCGTGACGATGTGTTGAACTTTTATCGTCAACATTACCGTCCAGACACAACCACAATCGCTTTAGTGGGAGATTTTGACCAAGCGAAGGTGAAAGATTTATTCAATCAAGCTTTTACTAAATGGCAAGCTGAAGGTAAACCACCTGGGTTGAATTTGCCGAAAGTACCCCTACCAAAAACTTCCACTCGCTTGAATAAAGTGATTCCTGGTAAAGCTGAGGCTGTAACTTATATTGGTTACAACGGCATTTCTCGTAAAGACCCCCGTTTCTATGCAGCTTTGGTGTTGAATCAAATTTTAGGCGGTGATACTTTATCTAGCCGTTTGGGTACAGAAGTACGCGATCGCCTCGGTTTGACTTATGGTATCTACAGTGGTTTTGCTGCGGGGATCAATCCCGGCCCCTTCTTAATTGAAATGCAAACTGCGCCTACAGATGCCCAAAAAGCGATCGCCAGCACCCTCGCTTTACTCAAACAGTTACGGGAACAAGGCATCACAGAATCAGAATTAAATACTGCCAAACGTTCCATTACTAATAGCTACCCTGTGGAATTAGCCAATCCCAGCGAAGTTACCAACATCATTTTAAATAATGCTGTTTTGGGTCTTTCACCAGCAGAAATCCGAGAATTTCCGCGACGCATTCAAGCTGTAAATATGACTCAAATTCAACAAGTCATCAAAGATTTAATTCAACCAGAAAATGTGGTGATTGTCACTGCTGGCCCTGGTGAAACAGCATCCAAGTAAGGGTAATACCATTTTGGATTTTAGATTTTGCGAAAAGTTGCGTGGGCGGGTTCCCCGACTTGAGCAAACTTTTCAAGACAGATTTTGGATTGAGACAGGCTTTACTGGTAAGCTTTTGGGCAATTCATTTGTCGCAATCATTCTTCAATTTGGTATAACTCATCAGTGATTTAAACTCAATTCTTGATAAACAACTAGATACCCGACTTATTGAATAAGTCGGGTATTTGATTTAGGGCGATTTTGATCAGCGTCTCAATTTCTTTTTCCCCCCGCCCCTACAGTCCTTATGATATCAGTTCTGGTTATTTAAATTATCATCTTGCTTTTCTCGCTGATTTGTGGGAAATTCTAATTTAATCACTAACTACTTAAAATCTATCGATTTACCGTAGTTAGTGAAAATATATAGATAAAAGCGGCTGCCAGAGTCAGCCTAAATTCTGATGGGTAGATTATCTGCTAAGTATCAGAACATAGGTAAATCTCTGCACCTGTACACAGAAATTCTCTCACGCATCCTGTTTTGATGATGCGCCATAAGTAAGCAACGTCTACAAACAATTGCTTGTAGCGACATATCATCTTGACTTTTTTATTGAGGAGCAAATCTGATGCAATTTGAATCTGAGTCAGCAAATCAAGCGCAAAACAACAGCCCAAATTCTCCAACTCGCAATTCATTTATTAAACGCTTCAGCAGACGTTCATTTCTCAATCGCACCACAATGTTAACTGCAACTGGGGTAGTTGCAGGTGTGATGGGTTCCACAGTTTCGTCTTTCCGCAAAGAAGGCGTTGTTCAAGCTAGTGGACGAGATGTGGTTGGGCGGTTTAACTATAACAGGTTTGTAGATAGAGCCTACCGAGTTCGCTTAGAAGCCGCCAGACTAGAACGAAGTTTTCCGATTCCACCTCATCCTACCAACGGCGATGAGCAAAGGTATGCTAACAAAATTGGCAGTGATTCTAGAGGTTTGCCCCATAACCAAAGAGGTGAAGTTAACCTAGAAGCTTACAACTCTTTAACTACAGCACTTAACAGGCAAGACCCCAGCCTATATGAAAAAATTATCTTGGGTGGTACCAGAAAACTAGTCAACCCTCAAGGGCCGTTGGCAATTAGCCTTGAAGGTATCAACGCGGCTCAAATAGGCGTACCAATACCACCAGCTTTAGCCAGTGCAGCCCGCGCCGATGAAGCAGTGGAATTATACTGGCAAGCTTTACTGCGTGATGTATCTTTTTCTAAGTTTCAAGATAATACAGATGATCCGAATGTTTTAGCAGCTGTTGACGAGTTGAACAGACTGTCTGCTTTTTACGGGCCAAAAATCAATGGTCGTGTCACCCCGCAAACTTTATTTCGTGGTACTGTCAGCTACGTTGACCCCTCTGACCGTTCTGGTGGAACTCCAAGACACGTCACTCCGCCAGGGGTATTAAACGGCCCTTACATTTCCCAATTTTTACTGCGGAATATTCCTTGGGGAACACAGTATATTTTGGCAGTAATTCGGACTGCCCTCCCCGGTAATGACTTTTTGATTGACTTTAACGAATGGCTGACTGTGCAGAATGGTGGCAATTCTGGCAGATCAATTAATTATGACCCTACGCGCCGTTATGTATCGACTGTGCGTGATTTGGGTGAATTTGCTCATATTGGTGGCGCTTTGTATTACGGGGCTTCTTTACTTCTCAGTTCCCCAGTGAGTTTACGTGACCCACTGATTGACGGTGGAATTGGCGCACCGTTAAATCCTGGTAATCCCTACGTTAACTCTCGGACACAAGTAGGTTCTGCTGCGACATTTGCCGTGGGGCATTTACAAGCACTATTAAACTTGGGAACTTCACGGGCAATTCGCGCCTCATATTGGCAGAAGTATTATGTACATCGCACCCTGCGCCCAGAAGCCTACGGTGGATTAATCTACAACAATCTTGTCAACAGGACTCAATATCCCATTCATCCTGAGATATTAAATTCCCAAGCTTTGGCCAGAACTTACAGCAAGTTGGGTACTTATTTGCTACCGCAAGCTTATCCAGAAGCTGCACCTTTACATCCTTCATATACGGGTGGCGCTGCGGTAATTGCAGGTGTGAATGTGACATTGTTAAAGGCTTTCTTTGATGAAAACCACGTCATTCCTAACCCCGTAGTACCCGACCCCAGCGACCCAACAAAGTTAATTCCCTACACTGGTGAACCATTAACCGTGGGTGGAGAGTTGAACAAGTTGGCAACTAATTATGCTATTGGGCGTGGTCACGGTGGTATTCACTGGCGGACTGATGGTGCAGCAGGTATAGCTATAGGGGAAGAGGTGGCTATTAGCCTATTGCGAGATGAAAGGTTAGGTTATATCGAAGATTTCCGAGGCTTTACCTTTACTAGATTTGACGGCACCAGAATTACTGTGTAATTTGATTGGTAGTTAAAAATGCGATCGCCCATATTTTAGCGATCGCATTTATTAAAAATTCAATTGGATATTTTGTAAATCAAAAACACCGAACCAATAGCGCCGCCATTTTCCACATAAATTTTACCGTTGTAATATAATCCAGGCGACCCACCGCCATCAAATAACATTCCTTCTTGAATTGTGCCTAAACAGTTATTTCGGGCAATACCAGATAAAACATCATCAAACATATCTGGCATTAATTCCTGATTAACTTGAGAAGATTCAATCACCGAATTAGCTTTTATATCATTCACTAATAAAATTACATAGCCTTTACTAGTTGTCGCCACCATAGAGCGATTGATTGCTTCTTTACAAGCAAGTTCTCCTAAATCTTGACAAATATCTTTAAACTTACCTTGGCGATAAAATCTGCCATTTCCACCCACTAAATTGTAATTCCAAAGATTATTACTTCTTCTCCCTGCTTGAATTGTGGCGATTCGCTCTTGTGGTTTCCCTCCAGAAATACCAAAGGAAGAACGTCTAGTTTTAAATGCGCCCGAATACTCCACACCACGGGAAATATTTAAGCCTTGTGGTTTATCATCAGTGCCGATATAATCGGCGTTAATCGCTACTAGCGGTCTTTGTCCATTTAACAGGGAATTGCGATCGCTGATAATTTCATTAAATTGCTTCGGTACATAATTTCTGATAAATTTACCCTGTTGATTTTTTGCATAAAGCTTGTGAGATAAACCCACATTCACCTTGAAATCTAACTTTGGTGATTTAGGATTAAAAATAATCACATGATTAATACCCTTAGTCGATTTCTGCCCTTGATTATTAGTTTTAAAAAATTCCAGGCTGAATTGAGGATTTTCACCGGGGCAAGTTTTTGCAGCTTTGGTTGATGAATTTGCTGTATTTTCTTTACAAGCAAACAACAAATTGATACTAATGCTCAATATACATAAGAGAAATATTTTCTTAATCCACATATTTAAAATTATAAAAACCCGCTACAGAATGACTATAGCAGTTCTTACTTGCTTGTAATACAGTTGGAACCCATAACAAAGGGGCTTTACAGGCTTGCTAGACTCCAAAACTGTCCTAAAAATCTGTCCTAAAAATATCTGTCCTAAACCCAAGAAAATATTTACAAACCCCTTGACTAGAGCGTGGTTAGTATGTAAGTATATTCTAGTAAACCAAAGGACGGGGCGATGAAGCGAGTAAGGGGTATACCAGTTGATTGGAATGAACTAAAGCAACGCCGCAACCTCATACTGACAGATACCTGCTGGGAAATCCTGCAAAAGGAGGCTGAGAAGCACGGTATCTCCCGCAGTGAGTTTGTTGAGCGGGCATCTAGGGGTCTTATTAACTGGAATGATTCTAAAGCTTAAAGGCGAAAGGTGTTGCACCACCTAACGCCAAGCCCACGCCCCGCCTTCTATCTAAAAGAGGTGTCTATGCCCTTAGCAACAGAAGAATGGGTAACGTTGGTCTATCATCAAGTGATTCTATCACTAAATGCAGGAGGGAGAGAAGAGAGATTCATCGAGATTGCACAGAACTTGATAAGCATAAGCCAGGAGTTCTGTTTGGATTGGGAGATAGTACGTGATGTTTATGAGGTTGGTTTGATTTCTGAGGTTAATGTACTCAAGCAATCCAAACTTAGATAGATAATGAGAGCCCCGGTTTCCGCCGGGGTTTCTTATCGTTTATTACTAGGTGAACGATCGTACAGATTTTGTAGTTTAGTTTGTATGTCCTGGTTGTCACGTTTGTACTCCGCCAGGAACATCCTGAAAGACTCAGTAAGATCCTTCAGCGCCTCGGATTCTACCTTCTGCCTTTCGATCCACCCACCGATCGCCTCCTTTAACCCTAACCAATTAAGTAAGGCAAAGAATCCAATTACTGACAATATAATTCCTAACCCCACGCCAGATGATTGAATAAGAACTTGGTCTAAAACTTTATTTTGCATCTCAGGAGAGATAGTTACTGCGAGTTGCTGGTTTGGTGTTTCTTTTGTTATGTTTATGTTTTCCATAGTGATTTGGGAAAAAAATAAACCTCCGCGCGAACGGAGGTTTTAACGTTTAAACTAATCCAGTGATATCTATGTCCCGTCGCTCAGGGTCGGGGTGGGTGAAATTAGGTGTGACCGATGCTGGTAATTCTCCCAAGTAAAAATACACAACCTCTCCAATTTCCCATCTTTCCCAACGATCATAAACAAGTTGGTTCTGCTCATCTATAAAGCCGGGAGTGAGAGAATACATAAAGCCATCAGGAGAATAGAATGAAAGTGTTCGTGTCGTATCGATGTCCACGCCTTCCGGCTCCTCACCTGGTGGTAGAGCCTCTATAAAAGTATCAGTCCTAACTTTTTGATATTCTTCCCACTTGGAAGTGGTGCTATTAAAAGCAAGATATCTCATACTGTTCTCCTTAAACCAAATATAGGAACGCTTGACTGAGGAGTCCTGTTAGTATCTACATAAGTGGATGGTAAAGCATCGTTATAGGTCGGGTAATCTGTTCTTAGACCATTAACGAACGTACTAGCAGACCAGCCACCCCCACCAAATAAATCCATATAGAACCCATTTGGGATCTATGAAGTAGCTAACCGTTTGAGCATAAGTCTGACAAAACAGAGATGAATTTTAGTCGTCGCATTCTCCAAAGTTCTTTCAAAATTTTTGACCAAGCTTTTACAGCGTTCCATCCAAGCATTACTTCTTTCAATGACCCATCTGGCTTTAACTGGTACAAAACCAGACTTTCCTTTCTGGGCTTTTTCCTGCTGGGATGGCTTGGGAGACAATTGAAATTGAATTTTACTCATGATTTGAGGATAAATTTTGACTAACTCTGCTTCGAGAAAGTCAGGATGATAACCGTTGTCTAAAAGGATTGTCGTTTTAGGTAGTTCCACAGGTTTGAATTTGAAGAAGTCGATATGAATTGTCAACATCTCAATCAGCCCTTGGTCATCAGAAATATTCGCCTGAGTACAGTGAGTAAAAAAGGGAAAGCCGAGAATATCTACTGCAAGATGCCTTTTTATAGAACCCATTTGGGATCTAGTATACTGATAAAATAACAGTATGTTTTGTCACTTATGTATTTAAGCAGTTTAACAGATGAAGAGTGGCTAATTATTGAACCATTATTACC